>JAYUPZ010000534.1:0-13594 GCA_043759805.1 Myxococcales bacterium
CGCGCTTCCGGTTGTACAGCAATCCTGTCTCGCCTTTGTGCTCATCGATGACGTAGTCGGAACCGTGACCGACGAACAACACGTTTGGTCCCTTTGCCACGTGTTCGTAGGTGGCGACATCGATCATCAATTCCGGCAGCGCAGTATTGCGAATCCACTCGTGAAACACGGGAACGAAGGCGGCCGGATGAATCGCGGTCCCGGTTGTGGGCTTGGCGAAAAGTTTAATCTGAATTTTTTCGGCGTTCATGGACAATGCTCCGCGCGATCAGGCAACGACAGATTGGGAAAGTTGCGCCCCAAGGCGGGCGTAACACTGATGGGAGGCATCCACGAAGAGCTGGGCTTCCTCGATGGTCTGGTGTACGGAATCCTCGGATTTGAGGTCCGTCCCTTCGTCGTGTACCCGGAACAGGTACTGCGCAAATTTCGCTCCCGCAAAGGGATCGAAGAACAACTGGGTATCGACGAAGTGTTTCCGAAATTCAGACACAATCTCCGCAGGACTGTCGCCGACATTTTGGTTCTTCTCTCGAGCAAGCGAACGGGCCGCCTGCAACATCGCGCTGTAGGCACGCTTTGCGGCGCCAGCCATATCGCCACCCTCCAGCAACTCCTGAGCCTCGAAAACCTCGCGCTCGGCAGCAGCGAGGCCCATCTCGACGAAAGGCACAATTTCACCGGCACATTCGCCGACGCCCATGTCACCAATCGTGTACACACGCGGATCGCCCCAGTCTGAATAAAAACTGGGATCCACCTCGAAGGGCGGAATCGGTTGAACCTCTTCCACCAATTTTCGGATTTCTTTTTTGCCCACGCGTTCGATGTACTTCTGGAAGGTTTCACCCTCGTTCAAACGTTCGGCGATGTACTTGTCCGTGACACGCTTGACAACTACGGGTACCTTCTTGGAAGGGACGGCACCGATCGCGAGGCCGTACGATCCTGCGTTGTTGTTCCACTGCCCGCCAACAACCAGCTGGAAGTGTGGGACACGGCGGCCACCGACGTTTCGGCTGACGCCCAAAAATCCCAGGTCAGCAACGTGATGCTGGCCGCACGAGTTGAAGCAGCCGCTCGCTTTGATGCGCAGATGGCGCGCCTCCGGTGCCACGATTGGGTTCGGTCCCTCGATTTGATTCATCAGTTCGGCCGAAAGAGCGCGCGACGATGAAATGCCCAGTTTGCACGTGTCGGTGCCCGGGCAGGCGGTGATGTCTCCGATGGTGTCCGCACCCCCGCGCGCCAGACCGGCAGCCGCGAGATCACGGTGCAGCGCAGGTAAATCGGCATTGGACACCCACCGCAACACCAGATTTTGATCGGCGGTGAGTCGGCAGGTATCGCCCGTGTACTTGCGCATCAGATCCGCAACGATGCGGCCCTGATCGGCGGTGAAATCACCGAGTGGCATGCGCACGATGGCGGTCGAGTAGTTTTTTTGAAGCTGGGCCCGCACGTTGTGTTTGGCCCACGCTTCGTATTCGGCGCCATGACTGCCCGTCGCAAGCGGCGCGCCGGCTTTCAGTGGCTTTTCATTCGTAACATCCAGGTGGTCGAGGAAGGCTGTCCAGCGCTCATCCGGGCGCAGTTTGGTGCGTTCCTCGACGACCAGCCGTTTAAACTCCTCGATGCCAAGCTTCTTGACGAGAAATTTAACGCGGGCCTTGGCCCGGTTTTGCTTTTCTCCGAGGCGCGCGAACACGCGACAGATGGCCTGTGCCGTTGGCAGCAGCTCTTCGGGCGCCATGAAGTCGTCGAACATCTGCGCGTTCTGTGGTACGGCACCCAGGCCGCCACCCACAAGGAACTCGAAGCCAATTTTCTTTTGGCCATCAACGAAGCGTTCCCGGGCGATGCATCCGAGGTCGTGGAAATTGGTGAGGCCGCAAGCGTTGTCCTTGCAGCCCGAAAACGCGATTTTGAACTTGCGTCCGAAATCCTGCGCATCATCGTGGCCAAGCAAAAAGTAAGCCATCGCATTGGCGTAAGGGGTCACGTCAAATGGCTGATCGGGGCAGACACCTGCATACTGGCACGCCGTCACGTTGCGAACGCTGTTGCCACACGCTTCGCGCGTTGTAATGCCAACCGCACCAAGTCGCCGCATTAGATCCGGTGTGTCTTCAATGTGCACGAAGTGAAGTTGAATATCCTGCCGGGTTGTAATGTGCAGAATCTGATCCGAATACTCCTCTGCGAGTTCGCTCAGAACTTCCATTTGTTGCGCGCTGACGGCACCAAACGGGATCTTGATGCGCATCATTCCGGGCGCATCCCACACAGTTTGCGGACCCTTCGTGAGCGGCCCGCAGGGGAACTTCAACTCTTGCGACTTTTCGCCGTCGCTGCGCTGTCCGTTGTCGTAACGTTGACCATAGGCGCCGCGTCGTAACCGGGTTTCAGCAAACAGCTTCTCCTCGATCTTGTTTTCCTTGCGCAGCGCGATCTGCTTGTCGAAAACATCGATCTCTCTCCCGAGGGCTTCGGGGATGCGGTCTGCCAGGAGTTCTTTCCAGGTCGTCGTCGGCATTGGGGGCGGAATATTACAAGGATTCATACGCCGCGCCATTGGGCGTCAGAAGAAGGTTCAGCGGGCAAGGCGCGGTGAGTCAGAAGGCAGGTCGGTACGGCGGGTAACGGGCGTCGAGGCCGAGGGGAGCTGCAACAGGCGTCGGCTTTCGTTGAGTAAAAACTCGACGTTCTTGAAGGGCGCAAAGCTGATGTCATGCCAGCGAATTTTACCAGCACCATCGATCAGAAACGTGCCGTGTAGCGGTTTCTTTTCAAAACCGTCGTACGCGCCGAAGGCCCGAAACGCCGTGAACGCGGTATCGGATACGAGCGGAAAATTCAAACGCTCCTTGGGGACGGTGTCGTCGATGGTCTGGCGCAAGCCTTCGACGGAATCGGTGCTGACGGCAAGCAGTTCGATTCCCGCTTTGCGAAACTGCTTTTGCATCGGGTAAAAAGCGCGCAGCTGTTCGAGGCAGTGAATGCATCCGTTGCCGAGGTAGAAGATGAGAATGACGGGGCGACCAGCGTAATCCTTCAGGGTGATCGGCTTGTTTTCACTGTCGGGGAGTTTGAACTCGGGAGCCCGGGGTGGCTGCCATCGAGCCGGTCCGAAACTTTCGAGTTTGGGGCGCACCTTGCCCGCGCCCTGATTGCGCCCATCTATCGTGTCGGTGGGTCGCCAGTTCGGAGAGAAACCGGCGGCGAGGGCGATCGGGAGTAGGCGTGCGAACAACGACACATCCAGATCGGCGCGGGCGGCGAGCGGTCGCAATCGGGTAAAGTTCGTGATCGCCTCCGATTGTCGCCCTGCTCGCCAAAGAAGCTCGGCGTATCGCGCAAGGGGCGGTAGCTCATTTTCAGATTGTGATACGCTTTCGGCCGCGACTTTGAGGGCTTTGTCCTGTTGGCCCAGTCGGAACAGCAACTCGGCCCGGCGCTGTCGCGGCAAGGCGTCTAACTGCGCTATATCGCTGGCTTCAGGTTTTTTTGCCGATCCGAGTTGTATCTCGATGCGCACCTCGGCCTGGCGTGCTCGCTTCTCCTTGAGATCATCGTCCGGTTTCGGCGTTGCTTGCGCCGCCAGCACCTTCTCTGCTTCCCGCAGTGAGGCAGAAGCTTCCTTCAAACGCAGGGTTTTGGCTTCCGCAAGCGCGATGGAAACCTGGCGCTGCCACTGTTCAGTTGGCAAAGCCGTGGGTTCGAGAAAGGGCCCATCCTTGAGCGCCAACAATTCGTCCCACAACTCGAAGTCTAACAACAATTCAAAGAGGCGCTTGCGTCCAAATGTCGCGCTGTTTTCACCTTTTTGTTCCGCGTAGGCGTAGGCAAGTGCTGCGTTTACGGGACGATTTTTCCGATCGCCAAGATCGTTCCACGCCGGGTGTCGTGGGATCTCGATGAGGTTCTTGGCCAGGGCAAGTGCGTCATGCACGCGCCCCGTGATCGCGAGGTCGGACACCAACCAGTCATTGTTATGGGCATAGTTGTGAATCTGATCGGGAAAGATATCGTCCGCTATCATGTAGGCGTGATCAAGGCGTGCTGCGGCTTCTTGATGCCAGGTCGCGTCTCCGAAACGCTTGAGCTTTGACAGCGTGTGTCCCGCCATGTGCCACAGATGCGGGATCCCCGGTCCTGAAAGACCCGAATTAAACGCCGAGTCCACCGCACGGCGCGCACGCGGTCCGTCCCAGAGATGAATGATGTAGTGGTGGACAGGGTGAAGTGGGTCCTTCGCCAGTACCTGTGACGCGAGGGCGTGTACCGCTTCACGACTCTGGATGGGCAATCCATCGCCCATCGCCTTGTCCCAGAATCGAAAGAACTTCGCCTCGGCATCCCAGATGGCCAAAACCAGGAGGGCCTTGGCCTCGATGTCATCGGGATACAATTCAACGATGCCTTCGAGCGCCTTGATGTAGTCCTTCATTCGTTCGAGGCTGGGCTTGCTGTAGATACGGGCGGGCGCTTCAGCTTTTGCACTCGATAGAGGTTCATCGGATGGGCTGTCTTTGCGTGCCTCGGCGTCGGTCACTTCGTGAAAGGCTCCGAGCGAATCAATCCAAAGGATTTCCCGGGGATCGGCGCTTGCCTTTTTTGCCACCGCCTTGCGTATGAACCCTGACGATCGCGCCTCATTGCTGATGGCAGCCATCGCCATTCCCCAGTACGCGATCGCACAGGAAGGTGACAGCATTGCCACCTGTCGGAAGGAACGCTCGGCCTCGAAACTCCAAAAACCGTGCAATTGTCCCACGCCCTGATCGAAGAATGCCTGAACAACCTTGTCGCGGGCAGCTCTATCGCTCTTCTTAGACGAACCACCATCCGCGTGACACGATATGGGAAAGTGAACCTTCGGCATGCCCGCCATCAGGCGTGCCTCCTGGCGCGGACCGTCGCTAAACAGGTGCCCCTCTGCGGAGTGACCTGCGAAGATACTCTTGGTCTTGTCTATACCTTCTTCGGCCCGAACCGATGGTGCTCCGATCAATACCATGACAACCGCGAAGGCGAAACGCTGGAATCTATGACGGATACTCATGTGTAAATAGGCCGAAGTGTGTTGTTGACGAAGGCCATGCTGGCTGTTGCAGCGTCGCGGGCAGGGAGTTTGCTCATGTCCTGTTCGATGTTGATCCAGCCCTGAAATCGGCGCCTGGACAGCAACCGCATGATAGCGGGAAAATCCACCCCGCCGTTGCCAAGTTCGCGGAGGTTGGGCGAAAAATCGGGAGGCGCAAAGGGGCGAACACCATCCTTGAAATGCAGGTAGTTCAAGCGGGAAGCATATCGCTTGAGTGTCGCAAGAACGTCGCAACCCGCGAGATGGAGATGTCCCGTGTCAGCAGAGAAAAACACAAGTTTGGGATCGGTTGAATCCATCGCGAGATCAATTTCGGCCCGGGTTTCGATAAGGGTATTCAGGTGTGGGTGCAATCCTGCCTGGAGTCCTTCTTCTCGTGCAATGCGACCAATCTCGTTCAGCGTTGGGACGAGGCGCTTGATTTCAATGTTGCGATTCTGCTGTTTGGGCTTTGCATCGGGGGCAGCCAACACCATGTAGGAAGCGTCGTACGCTTTCATTGAGTTCATGCGCACGCGTGCTGCCGCCAGGATCCCTTCCCGGTCGGAAGCGCCAATCGGGAAGTACATTCCGGGAATGGCCAGGCCGTGCTCTTTCAGAAACGCCTTGAGCAATTCCTGGCTGAATCCGTGTTTCTGGGGCTCACCGTCGTTTGGTGAGTACTCGATGCCGCTTGCACCAATTGCTGCGAGATCGAGGATGGCCTGCTTCAAAGTCTGCTTTTGACCCCTCCACAACAACCATCCTTGTGCCCATCGAATTCGAGGGGGTGCCGCCTCTGTTTGAGTTGGCAATAGATTTGCCGCACTGACGCCTGCCATCCACGACAACGTATGTCGACGGTTCATCGGATCAACCTTTCGGTCTTGTTCTTTACCGCCACGACCGAACGGCCATCGGCTGACATCTGAGTGGCGCCACCTTGCCAGTACGACTGAAGTGCCATTTCGATGGGCACGCAGGCTTGCAAGCTGGTGGCGAGCGATGGCGGCGTCGTCTTGCCCCCTATCGCATCGAGAAACGCTTTGGTGTGGGCACTGTCAAGATCGTTCGTCGCGCGCACGATTTCAGGTGCGCCCTCGTTGGGTGTGAACACGTAGCCGTCGCGAGCCAGATCAAGCGTGCCCTGGCTGCCCTCGAACAGGACCGAGGGTCGACTGGGTCGGATTGGTAGCACAGACGACTCGAAGGTGAGATTCCAGTTGGCGTATTTCACAATCGCATTGACAGTGTCGGGATTGCGGCGGCCGTCCTTGAATCGGTACTGTCCACCGAAGGCGATGGCTTTTTCGGGGCGGGCGTCGTCCATCATCCACTGCGCGACATCAGCCCAATGTGAGAAAATGTCCGCGATGAGACCGCCACCGTATTCGGGAAAATAGCGCCAGGTCTCGTAGCGCGAAAGCGAGTAGGGAACCTTGGGTGCGGGTCCGAGAAACCGCGGCCAGTCGAGTCCGGTTGGTTTCGGTATGTCCGGCAAGGTCCTTCGCTGCCGACCAAAGTCGGACCAAAACGACCGTGCGAACACCACCTCGCCAAGGCGGCCACGCGCGAAAATATCCTCGCGTGCGCGCCGGTAATGTTCACCGCTGCGTTGCTGAGTGCCACTCATCAGCACGCGATCACTTTTAGCCGCCGCCCGAATCAGCGCTTCCTTTTCGGCAAGGCGGTGCAGAATAGGTTTTTCCAGGTACAGGTGCTTGCGGGCGGCAAGGGTCAGCAACGCCTGGGGCACATGCAGGTGATCGGGCGTCGAAATCATCACTGCGTCGATGCCCGGATGGCCCAAAATCTCTTCAAGCAACGGCGTCTGCAGGACATCGGAGGGGGCCGAAAGTTCGGTTTTGGCCTGGTTGCGACGTTCATCCCAAACGTCACACAGTCCGCGGATGTCGGCCCTGCCGTGCGCAAGCAAAACCTTCATCAGGGCGCGACCGCGGTTACCACAGCCCACCAGGGCGATGCCCATGCGTTCGTTGGCGCCTGCCACCCGCCCCCAGGCTACCGAGGGAAAGGCGACCATCGAACCCTGTAACAGCTGGCGTCGCGTTGACTTCATGATTTAACGGAGTTTCAGACCAGGAGCATACTCGCTCACGAGTTTGGCTTCCTTTGCCGTGCGGAGGCGCCTGCCCCCCACTCGAAGGTTCTCAATCGTCACGCCTTTGACAACGTGGCCTTCGTCGAAGCCCGCTATCACACTGAAGGGCAAATGACCCTCGACCATTTGCAGATTGCGTACCGTGATGTTTTCGATGTGTCCCCGGTACTGGGCGTGTTCCTTGCGAACTTCGGGAGGGGCGCGCAGCACAGCGTCCCAGGCTCCGCCTCTATCTGACATTTTTTGTCTTTCCTCTCGCGATGCAGGACGATCCTTGCCGTAGGCGCCCCACACGATGGCAAAATCAATGAGCTTGTGGCGCGCATCCTCGACGCGCAGGTTGTCGAATACGACGTTCTTCACAGTTGCAGAATCGCCGTTGTGAATGCTGATCGCCGCGCCCCGTTCAACTCGAATGATGTCGATGTCTTCGAAACGAATATTCTCAAGAACACCCGTTCGCAGCTCGAATCCGATCTCGATCGCGTTGCCGCACTTTTCGTTCCAGAACACAGCGCGGCGCACCGTGATGTCCGAAACCCGTTCGGCGCCATCCAGGTTCTTGACGGCGATATTGTCATCATTCGTCCGGATGAAAACATCCTCGATGATTACGTCGCTTGAGGACACCACGTCGATGCCATCCGTTGTGCAGGGTGAACCGGCGTTGACGATGTTGATGTTCGAGACACGGATGCCCTTCGATCGACGCAATAACACGGTCCAGGTCTTGCTGTTGACGATGGTGATGCCTTCGATGCGTGCGTCTTGTACATCTTCAAGGCGGATCATGTTGCGAATTCCGCCGTACGATTGCGCTTTCTTTTCTGTCAGGGGTGGTTCGGGGGAGACGAAGTCACCATCAAGCACACCGCGGCCGGAGATTGTGATGTTTCTGGCATTTATCGCCTTGATATTCCCCTTGACCCACGATCCTTTCTCCAGATAAACGGACTCGCCATCTCGAAGCAGGATCTCTCCCACCTCGTGAATGCCGGGACCGAATCGTCGCACCTTTGGCGCATTGCTGGGCGGGGGTGCTTTTTCCGGCGGGCTTGCGAATAAATGGACCGCGCGTTTCCAGTCGCCGTTGAATTCGATGGTGAGCGCCACGGGCCTTGTCACGGTGAAGCGGACGGTGCTGTGGTCGGGACTGATGACCGCCTCGATGTGTGCAGACAGGGGACGAATATCCACCCATCGAACGTCGTATTCTGTGCGGATCGAAACTTCGACCGGGCGGGTGATCTCGAATTGACCAAAGGCGGCAGCGCTGAGATCATGAGTTGGGATGCGCTCGCCGCCGGCGTGGATCTCAAAAATCGGTGGCGGGAGGGCCGACGCGGGCGCAGCAGGTATGCCTCCCGGGGTTGCCAGAAAAACGGCAATCAAGGCGTGCGACTGGGCAAGGAAGAAAGGCGTAAACATCGCCCATCATCTATTCAGGTCTGCACGATGTTGTCGTAAAAGTGCGCATTCAAGCCTTGCCGATCTGTGACCCAGTCGTCATCCGGATCGATTTTGTCGACCGAAGGTCGTTGACTGAGCGTCGGCCTGCTTCGAGGATGCGACCATGAACGCTGCATTGAGTCGAATTGGCGACACCCTCCGGTCATTGACCGCCGGCCTCGCGCTGATTGGGATAGCACCCGTGTCGAGCGCCCAAGCAGCAGAGCCTCCGCCGGTCATTTCGCCTGAAGTCCAGGCCACCCTGCACGTCGTGTTTCGCATCAAGGCGCCCGAGGCTCGCGCGATCCGTGTTGCGTCGCCGGACGTGCCGGGGATCACGAAGGAGAACGCAGCCCTCATGAAGGGCAAGGATGGGCTGTGGGAAGCAACGCTTGGTCCGATTCCCCCAGGCATCTACCGTTACAATTTTGATCTGGATGGGGTCTCTGTGATTGATCCCCGCAATCCTTCGAGTAGCGAGTCCAACAACAACGTCTGGAGCCTGGTGCTGGTCCCCGGCTCTGCATTCATGGATACGCGTCCCGTTCCGCACGGCGCTGTGGGGGAGGTGACGTATTTCTCAACCGTACTGCAGCGCTTTCGGCGCATGCACGTGTACACACCGCCCGGTTATGCAACGACCCGGGCCAAGTATCCGGTGTTCTTCTTGCTACACGGGTCAAGTGACTCGGACAATTCGTGGAGTACGGTTGGCCGCGCCGGCTTTATTCTGGATAATTTGATAGCCGACAAGAAGGCGAAACCCATGATCGTCGTGATGCCGCATGGTCACACCACGGCCATTCGCACCGAGAGCAACAACGACGATTTCGCGCGCGAGTTCATGACCGACATCGCACCTGCGATTGAACGCGGCTACCGTGTGCTTCCGGGACGCGCCAACCGGGCAATCGCGGGCCTGTCGATGGGGGGTGGACAGACACTTGCCATCGCATTCTCGAACCTCGGCAGCTTCGCGTACGTCGGCGTGTTCAGCTCGTCGATTCCGGGCATGCCCCGGGCAATGCGACCGGGCGCCCCGCCGCCACCTCCCGCGCCCGCCGGACCGTCATTCGAGGAGAAAAATAAGGCGGCCCTCGCGAATCCGGCACTGAAGAAGGGCTTCAAGCTGTTCTGGATAGGAACGGGCAAGGACGACTTTGGTGTCGAAAACACGCGAAAGACCGTCGAGATCTTCAAGGGCCACGGCTTTGCACCTGAGTACCTTGAAAGCGATGGGGGACACGTCTGGATGAACTGGCGCGATTACCTGAATGTTTTTGCCCCACGTCTGTTCCAGGGCAAATGACGACTAGCGCGCAGAGGGGACAACCTGGGCTGCCCGATCTCGCTGCCTTCGTCCCCTGGTGGTTCGATCCACGTTGACGGCCGGCAGGGCGAGATACGCGGCCAGCATCGATCGCGCCCGGTCCGGTTGCGCTGCCGAAAGATTGGTCTTCTCGTCGAAGTCCGTCGATATGTCATACAATTCCGAAAGGTTCTCAGCCTTGCGAACCATCAGCTTGTAGGGCCAGACCACAACGCCGAATTGGTCGCTTTCGTTGAGCGGTAGCGCGCGTCGCCGGTTGAGCCAAGCGGGCGGTGTGTCCGCAGCCAAATGGGGGACGAGAGTCTGGCCTGCGACGGGTGGGGGATCCACACCTGCAAGCTCAATCAACGTCGGATGCAAATCCAGAATCGAAACGGCGGTCTCAATCGAGTTTGCCGATACGCCCGGTATTCGGATCGCAAGCGGAACATGGACGAGTGGATTGTAGACAAACTTGCCGTGGTTTCCTGGCAAGCGCGGATCGTCGCCGAGTCCCTCGCCATGATCGCTCACCACCACAATGAGCGTCTGTTCAAGCAGCCCCCGCGAACGCAGACCTGAGAGCAATACACCGACTTGTTCGTCGACGAGTCGAACGATCCGCCGGTAGCGATCCGGACGCCGGAGGAGCGCAGGACTGTCACCCAAGATTGCTCGGACACGGGGATCAGTTGCCCTTAGTTCGTCGTGTTCGTGAACATCGAAGTAATGGAGCCATAGGAAGAAGGGATCGTCCTTGCCGCTTTTCAGATGTTTATCGACAAACTTTAAACCCAGTGCGGAGGTTTCGGCCGATGTCGAGTAGGTGCCGATGTCTCGGCGATCTTTGTCGTTGACGAGCAGATCGTGTCCATCAAGACCCCGAGTCAGGATGGACGCGCCGACGTATCGGATGACCTCGCTTGGGATCACGGCGTGGGTAGATCTTCCCTGTTTGTGCAGGGCCTCGGCAAGGGTCGGTTGATTGGAGTGGAAGGGATCGACCTGTCCAGTCAGAATCCCCGACATTGAGAGGTCCGTTCCGGCCGAGGGCGCAAACGCCATACGAAATCGACGGGCCTGGTCGAGGATCCCGAACAGATTTGGGTAGGCCGCTCGATTGTCTTCGGTTGCCGCCATCACGTCGGCCCGCAACGCATCTATCGACAACAGGACAAAGTGCATCCGGGATGTCTTTCGAACGAGGTCGGTGATCCGTGGCGTTTTTCGCAACGAGGACAACACGACATCAAGAGCGAGGCTTTCTTGTTTGCGCTCTTTGTTGCCAGGGTTTTCAAGCAGACCATCACAGTTGTCATCGCGCGCGGTGTTGGGATCTTCGCCCACTCCGGGGTTTACTTCGGCGTCGGTGTCGTTGCAGTCTTGACCACCAAGGACCGACGCATAGCCGTCCCGGTCCCAGTCAAATGCACCACGAATCAAACGTGTCACCAACCGGGCATGCATGCCCCGGGTTGCGACCGCCCACCGGCTTTTGTCGTCAGCGAGTCCAGCTTGAACCGTGACACAGAATCCGAGCGTTGCGATGCCGATGGTGAGCCACGCCGCACGCGGCCGGGCAGGTCGAGGCGTTTTGCCGCGGATGTTTTGTCCCAATAATCGCAGCCCAAGTCCACCGCCGACGATAGTCCCGAACAGCAGGAAGGTATGCACGTCCGGGTATTCCGAACGGAGTCTGCTGCAGTTGATGCGATCGACCACAAAAGCTGCTCCGAGCAACGTCGTGGAAAGCAGCAGGCTTCGACGGTTCGTTGTGTTCCAACCGGCGACAAGCCACAAGACAGTTGCAGAAATCAACCAGCCGCCGAACGGGACCAAGACTGGGGCATAGGCCGCGCCGGGAAGCGTACTGGCCCTGGCACCGTCAAACAGGTGCAGGCCAAGTGGGATGGTGGCGACAAAGCTCGCGATGGCTCGAACCATCGCCCGCGCGAGCGTTCGTTCCGTCAATCGCATTGCGATTGCATCGGCGATTGCGATTGTAAGGCCTGCGACGAGACCAAATCCCGCCATCAGGAAGGTGATGGTCAAGATAAAGGTCCCTTCGGCTCGGCCGAGAGCCAGGAGTTCAAGGGGAAGCAGCAACGCTGCGCCAAGGAGTCCGGTCGCGATGTTTGCTCTCAAACCCCACCCTGTTCGTAGTCGATCATGCGTACGCCTCGGGCAAGCTTGTCCGCTTCGGTGGCGAGGCGGACCTGTTCGTAGAGCGCGACCACGTCGGTTTTAATGTTTTGGACTCGCAACTCGGGCGAACTTTTATCGAAGGTTCGCAAAATGAGATTGCCGGTACCCATCATCCGTTGAAAAAATGGCTTTTCGACCGTGTAGTCGGCCACGCGGTAAAGATCGATTTGCTCGAGCCGCTTCGACAATACCCCCGACTCGACCACAATGCGTTTCGATGTGATGCGGTAGCGTCGCGACAGTTTGCTCCACCATTGTGGCAAGAGCCAGATGCCGACAGTCAAGATGCAGAGCAGCAGGGCTCCGAAACTTGGCACAAGCGCGGGTCGACCTTCGAACAGAACGGTTTCTTCCTCGGGTGGAATCATGGTGCGGCAAACTATCATCGAACAACCGCCTAGGCGCCCTAACTCTCCTTTGCCCGCGCGCAACGCTTCGCGTTGGCGACGAATCCTGACGCTGGGCCGTCAAGTTAATGCCAAACAGGCCGATTCTCATTCATGCAGTGACCATCGTAGGCCTCCTAGTCGTGATCGCCAGTGTTGCAGGCGGCTTTGCCATCGCCGGCGGCGACTTTCATGTTTTGCTTCAGCCCTCTGAATTCGTGGTCATCTGTGGGGCGGCAATTGGCACACTCATCACAAGTTCCCCGGGACAGATGCGAAAGCGTGTTTTCCACGCGCTCAAAGCGGCTTTCAAGGACGCGACACCCACGCCCAAGGACTATACGGATCTATTAAAGCTCATGTTCGAGTTGTTCACGCTGATGCGGCGCGAAGGCATGTTGGCACTTGAGCCCCACTTGGCCGATTCAACGAAGAGCGACCTTTTCAAGAAGTATCCGTCTGTAGCAAAGCAGCATGAAGCGAATGCCTTCATGATTGAAGGATTGCAGCAGGTTGTATCGGGTGTTTCGCCGGATGAGCTCGACGCTTCCATGGAAGCCGAAATCGACACCTTCAAAGAGGGCGGACACTTGACGACCGCGCTCATCAAGGGCGTTAGCGATTCGTTGCCGGGTATCGGTATCGTTGCTGCGGTCCTCGGCATCATCGTGACAATGAATCACATGGATGCACCACCGGCCGTCATTGGCCATCACGTCGCCGCCGCACTGGTCGGCACCTTCCTGGGAATCTTGTTGTGTTACGGTATGTTGAGTCCCATTGCGACCAGCGTCGAAATGCAGGAGACGCACGTGATTCGATATATGCACTGCATTCGTCTTGGCCTGGTGGCGTCGTTGCGGGGTTCACCTCCGAACGTCTCGGTTGATCTGGCGCGCCGTGCAATTTTCGTTGACGAGCGACCGACCTTCGCCGATATGGACAAGCTGGTCCGGTCAACCAAGGGTTAGCGATGCCCGAAAAACAAGCGGCGCCGCGCATTCGGATCAAGAAAAGGGGCGGTGGTCACGGACACC
>JAYUPZ010000535.1:0-6308 GCA_043759805.1 Myxococcales bacterium
ACTCAAATCAACGGTTATCGCGTGCTCATCATTGATGACAATCCCGCGATACACGAAGACATCCGCAAGATTCTGATTCCGTCTGCAAGGCGAGATGACTTGCTCGATCAAATGAGCGCCGAGTTGTTTGGCGACGTTGCACCAAAGGCCGATTTTTCAATGGTGTTCCATGCCGACTCGGCTTTGCAGGGCAAAGAAGGCTACGAAATGGTCAAGGCCAAGGTGGCCGCCGGCGAGCCCTACATGTTGGCGTTTGTGGACGTCCGAATGCCGCCAGGTTGGGATGGCATTGAGACCATCGAGCACTTGTGGAACGCGGATCCTTCGCTTCAAATCGTCTTGTGTACGGCATATTCGGATCACTCCTGGAAAGAGATCTCGCAACGCTTGCCACGCCTTGATGGGTGGTTGGTTCTGAAGAAGCCCTTCGACACCATCGAGGTTTTGCAAAGTGCCCATTCTCTGGCCAGCAAGTGGATGCTAGGCGAGCAACTCCGGAATGAGTTTCAAGACCTTGAAGGGATTGTTGCGGATCGCACCAAGGAGCTAAAGCTCATCAACGAAAAGTTGATGCACGAGATCACGGAACGCAAGGCGGCCGAGACCAATCTCAAACATTTGGCCACCCATGATGCATTGACGGGGCTATCCAATCGCCTGCTGCTGCGCGACAGGCTCGATCTTGCGGTGGCGCGGGGGCGACGGTTCAAGACCCCAACGGCCCTGATGATGCTGGACCTCGACGGGTTCAAAGAGGTTAACGATTCACTCGGACACGAAGCCGGTGACGCCTTGCTAAAAACAATTGCGTCGCGACTCAAGAAGGCGGCTCGGGAGTGTGATACGGTTTCCCGATTCGGTGGAGACGAGTTTGTCGTTCTTCTCACCGATCTGGCCAACGAGGATGACACGCGCGTGGTGGCCGAAAGGATTTTGGCGTCGGTGGCCGAGCCCGTTCCCTTTGGCGGTCAAAGCCTGACGGTGACCACCAGTATTGGAATTGCGGTATTCCCGCGCGACGGAGACGACGCCGAGACTTTGCTCAAATGCGCCGACATCGCCATGTACGAAACCAAGGCGGGTGGTCGGAATGGGTATCGTCACTACGTTGCGGGGACAGCCGTCAAGCTGACTGAGCGAATGGCGCTGCGTGAAGATCTGAAGCGCGCGATCGAAAACGACGAGCTGGAATTGCAGTACCAGCCTCTCATTGATTTGAAAGACGAATCGATTGTGGGTATCGAGGCCCTGTTGCGTTGGAACCATCCAATACACGGCGTCATCGATCCGATGCGCTTTTTGCCCAATGCCGAGGAATCTGGACAGATTGGTTCGATTGGCAAATGGGTTGTCGAAAATGCCTGTCGACAAAGCATGATCTGGCGTCGGAAGGGCCTGCGACCGGTGCCGATGGCGGTCAATTTGACAGCCGCAGAACTTGAACGAGAAGACCTCGCATCGATGATTGAAAACGTGTTGAAGGAGACGGGACTTGACCCTACTGGTCTGCAGATCGAAATCACAGAAACTGCCGCCACTCGCAATTTGGAACTTTCGGAACGGAACCTCGTAAGCCTCTCGAATATGGGCGTTGGCATCGTCATCGATGATTTTGGTGCTGGAACTTCCTCGTTGCGGCGTCTCAAACGCTTGCCGGTGGATGCGATCAAGATTGATCGGCTGTTCATCAAGAACATCGCCGAAGATCCGCGGGACGCTGCCATCGTTGCGGCGGTGGTGTCGCTTGCCCGGTCGCTTGGTATTCGCGTGATCGCTGAGGGCATCGAAACCCGTGCGCAACTTGAATTTTTGCGAGGGTTGAAGTGGCAGGTTCCATCGGAGCTGCAGTGCCAGGCGGGACAGGGGTTCTTGTTCTCGCGGCCGATCTCTCCCCTCGAGATCGAGCGTATTTTGGGCGAAGGTCACCTGAGCGAATCCGATGCACCACCCAACAAGGGCGGAAGGTAGCGGGTCGATTGTGAAGGCGCACGAATCCAGTCGCGACGCGTCCGCGCAAAACGGCGGAGAAGAGTCTGCAACAGCCTTGCCGGAGAGTCCGGACGCGGTGTGGCGGCTCGCGCTGAACGCTCAGGCTGCCAACGGCATATTGCACAATCTCGGTAATGTATTGACGAGCGTTAGCATTGCGACCGACATGACCGTTGACCTGGTGGAAGGTTCAAGTATCTCAAACCTCCGTCGCGTGGTTGATCTCATGCGTTCACGGCAGGACGACCTGGCGAGCTTCCTCACGATGGAGGACAAGGGGCGGGCGGTGCTCCCTTTTCTTGAGCGACTTGCCACAACACTGGAAGATGAGCGCCACGAATTGGCCGAAGAGATGGGTCGGATGCGTGAACAGCTGGGTCATGCACGTCGGATTTTGAATCGTCACCAGCAGCTTTCTCATGCAAGCGGTGTGACGGAGGTCTGCCGACCCGGGGAGCTGATTGAACAGGCGATCGAGCTTGCGATTCCGGAGGGAACACGCGGAGATATTCGATTGTGGAATGATTGCGATACTGCGACGCCCTTCGTGATTGATCGTCAGCTTGTGCTACAGATTCTTGTTAATCTATTGCGCAACGCCAAGGATGCGGTTCACGTTGCGGAGGGCCGCCTCGGTCAGATTCGAATCAATGCATTTATGACCGACGCCGGCCACGTTCACTTCGAGGTCAGTGACAACGGTGTGGGAATTTCACCGGAGAGCAAACAACGTTTGTTCGCCTATCGATTTACGACGAAGAAGGGCGGCAATGGTCTCGGGTTGTATTCAAGTGGCATCGCCGCGCAGGAGCTCGGGGGTCGTCTGACCTGTACAAGTCCACCAGGCAATGAAGGGGCGACCTTTGTCCTGGAGTTGCCCGTGGTGTTGTCGGAGGGGCCGCTTTAGCGTCCGGATTGGCGTGTAACGAAGGTCCAATCGAAGGTGACCGGCTTGCCGCCGCGCGAGCCCGCAAGGTGTACGCGATAGCGTGTCATTCCGCGAAGAGGTTCGTGGGTGTAAAGGAAATATTCGTCACGGAGCAGATCCGCTGCTAGCGGATCGCCTGGGCCCACGAAGTGATGAGCCAGATTTTGTTGGGTACCGTCAACCACAATGGAATGTTCTGTGATGGTGACGCCGTGGGCATGCAGGCTTATGGGATATCCGCTCGGCCAGCCGCGTGGGGGTTCGGGCGGTAACGGTGATTCATTGCCGTCAAACTCGGTGGGCACGTTGGTTTGATATGGGGTTGGATAAAGAACGGTTGTGCTTGTGTCGGGAGTTCCGAGCCTGGAAAAGTCCATCGTGTCGCAAAGGTCGGAATTGCCGTAACCGAAGGTTGCCACTTCGTAGGACAAAAGCGGTACTCGATGCCAAACGGAGTTGAGCCACAGATCAACCGCCCATTCGCCGTCGCCAACATAGGCCATGACCTCGTAGATGCCTTCTCCGTTGTACCCTGCCTTTTTAATGCGGTCGATGAACCGTTCGCCCGTAAAGCCCGTGCATCGGGCGATCTCCCGATGGGGATTCACGACGCATTCGGTTTTGGTTTCGTTTTGGCTGTAATAGTCGCAGTGTTTCTTGGCTGCAGCGCCAATGGCGGGTTGAAACGCAACACACGGCAGCCCAACGCCTGTTCGCAATGTGTTCAGGCGATCGTAAGCGCGTTGAGCCTCGGTTCCAATTGCGGGCCCTGATCCCGGACATTTGTGTGGCGCGAAGGGTAAAGCCTGGACCACCGGAATGGCTATTTCGCCGTCATTGAGGCGCATTGGCATGCCGTCGTTCGTTCCGGCGTCCGAGCGCGGTGTAAGCCGCCGATCCAAAACAGCGCCATCGGTGAATGCCGGGACGATCTGGGCTATCGACGTGAAATCTGGACCGCAGGCAGCACCCAAAGCAAGGGAACAGATAGCGACGCACGTGGACAGACGCATTCGATCAATATCGCTTGTAGAAGCGTTCCCAGGCCATCTTGTCGATACCCGGAAGCGCGAAGAGGCGAACTTCGCTTGTGTTGGTTGTATCGGATTCGGTCAGCAAGATGCGACCGGAAACCGTGAGCGCGGGTTGTCCTTCTTCGGTGATTTCAATGCGCGATACCCCACCTTCCGGCATGGGGGAGGAGCAGGTGCAGATAAAACCCTCTTCCGTGATGATCGCAATTCGGCAGTCGACATCGCCGTTGGAGCGGTGCCAACGAGCGGGAAAATCAACCGTCTTGCGGTTTCCTGCAAGCAAGGAGCTCGGACGGTTGATACGAGCAGGCATGTGTTGCCAGGCCGGGTTTGCGCCACCCAAACTGTTGACGAACGAAGGAATGAGCGGGAGCGTCTCCATCAGCGCGTCGGCTTCTCGATCGTTTTGGATGGATGGAAGTTGGGTCAAGTCATGCGGAAGCAAGTACGGACAGTCTTCAATCATCTTGACGATTTCGTCGGTTGCCACGATGACGTCAACGACATTTCGATGGTCGCGCGCGGCGCTGGGCTCGTGGTGATGGGCGATGGATTCACGCAACAGCGCCGAGAGATTCCACTTGGTTGCGACGAGACCGCCGATTTGAACGTGGAATGAATCAACGACATCCATCCATTCCTGTGTGGTGAGATTGCCAGAAAACTTTCGCTCGATCAGGATGTTTTCCAATCCCACGACCGCGACCAGACGGCCTATGTCGTGAAGCAATCCCGCCATAAAACCGTGGTCTGCGTTCAGTCTCCGGTAGTACGCAAGCGATTCTGCGATGATTGCGCTTGTCAGCGATTGACGCCAGATTGTCTGTCGTAGGATGGACAAAGGACTTGTCTGCATGACGGTATTGCCGAGCGTTGCGGCGATCCCGATGCGACACGCCTCGTCGGCGCCCAGGGTTGCCACGGCACGCTCTATGGTGGATACCTCGATGCCGTTCCGTTTGAAGTGGGCAGAATTCGCAACACGCAGCATTGCGGCTGCCAGTGCCTGGTCCTTCTTCACGATCGCTGCGAGATCCGACATCCGATACTCGCCGCTGCTCACGAGTTGTCGCAGTTTCATCGCAACCGCGGGAAAGGGGGGAATGTCCAGCGTTCCTTGCTCCACTTTTTGGGAAAGGTAGAGTCGAAGGTGATCCGCCGAGATCGGAACAGGGCTCTTGGGGGACAGGGCGGTGTTCATGGTGACCTCACC
Source organism: Myxococcales bacterium (assembly GCA_043759805.1). Taxonomy (GTDB): domain Bacteria; phylum Myxococcota_A; class Polyangia; order Fen-1088; family Fen-1088; genus JAWXBF01. Next base: position 5,165 of record JAYUPZ010000535.1, read on the forward strand.
AATATCGGCAGAATCAGGGCACAGCCGAAGGGACGCGGCGACGAATGTGGCGGGCAGCCTGCATCCGTTGGGAAAGCTCGTGGCGGGCGCGGTCAAGGGCCGCCTGCCAGCGTGCGTCCCGGTCGTTGATCTCGGCGAGAACCGCCTGTCCCTCGCCCTCCACCGCGTTGTTGTTTTTCATCAACTGTTGCAACAGCGCGAGACTCTCTTCGCGGCCCTCGGTCATCTGTTGCGCCAAGGCGATGACGTCGCTCGCATCGGTCTGCCCGTCGGGTGGATCCGGAGTGGCGGCCAACACATCAAGCAGTGCCTGCATGGCGAGCCCGTTCATGCGGAACGCATCCTGGCTTCTGCAAATCCCGTTTGAATGCCGGCGAGGATCGATTCGGCTTCTAAAATCGGTTCGATTTTCATCTTGACCGTGGCTTCAAGCAACCGTTCTCTTGCGTACTGGTAGAGTCGAGCCAGATTGTTGCAAATCTCGGGTGCGGCCTTGTAATCGAGTGCGCCGCGCAAGGCCCACAGGAGCTCAAGCGCGTGGGCGAGATGCGACCTTCCGGTGACTTGATCGTTGTTCTCGATACAAGTGCGCGCTTGCGAACAATCGCGCGTAAAGCGTACAAAAACCTCGTCGAGTACACGTTCGGGTGTTGCCGAATCGAGAGATACTTTCTTGTATGAACCAGCGGCGCGGGCGTACATAAGTTCTCCTTGTTATCAGAGCGAGCGAAGGTAGTTTGACTGGGCCTGCATGCGTGAAGTGATTTGTTCGAGAGCAAGAAATTGACGTTGCAAGGACTCGCCGACCGAGGTGGCCCGGCGCTCGACACGAACAATCTGGTCATCAAAGCCTCGGATGGCACCGTTGATCGATTGTTGTTTGCTGACGAGGTGACCGGTTTGTTTGGTTGGGTCCGGATTGTATTGTGTCGATCCAATGCGCGTGAACTCGTCGACCAGCGCTGTTAATCCCGCGGCAAGTCCGCTGGCACCTGTGAAAACATCCGTGACGGCAGTGGGATCTGATTTCGCGATGGCATCGAATACTTTCTCGTCGAGCTTCAGCTTCCCCCCCGTGTCGAACTTGATGCCAAGCTGAACAGGCGAAATGTTGGTGGCGCCGTGGGTGAACTGCCGGGTGATG
>JAYUPZ010000536.1:0-6302 GCA_043759805.1 Myxococcales bacterium
CTTCGGCAGAGCTGGCCGTGTTGTTCGGCATCTGCACGCTTGTCACCGGACCGCTCTGGGGTCGCGTGGCCTGGGGTGCGTACTGGGTGTGGGATGCGCGTTTGACCAGTTCGCTTTTGCTCTGGCTCATCATGGTCGCATACGTGATGGCGCGCCGATTTGGCGGATCTGCCTCGCGAAAACTTGCAGCATCCCTTGCAATCTTCGCTGCCGCCGATGTGCCGCTGGTTTACCTGAGCGTTCACATCTGGAAGACGATTCACCCAAAAACGACGGTCGTGCCCACGCTAGGCCGCGACATGATGGGCGTCTTTTTCACATCACTCGGCATGTTCACCTTGCTGTGGGTGGTGCTTTTTGTGCTACGTGGGCATCTGGAAAAAGCCCGTGACGATCTCGACACCTTGGCGCTCGACGTCGAGGATCACCTGGAAGCCTTGGAGGGCTCTGCACGATGACACGACTTCTTCAAACTTACCGTCGCATCGCCATCGTGGTGTCCACGATTGTGGTGGGCTCGCTGTTGCCACTGTCCGCGTTAGCCGCGGACGAATATCAGCCTGTGCCCGACAAGGACCCGACGACCATCGCCGCGAACCCCTTCATCGCAGGGGCTTACGGCTTCATTTGGGTGGCCATCCTGGTGTACGTCATCTCGATCGCGCGTGGCCTGGGTCGCGCCAATGCCGAGATAGCGGAACTCAAGCGCAAACTGGGGAACTAAACCCTGTGTTGCAGTTGCCGCCCTCAAGCCACTTCATCTACATTCCCGTGGTGTTGGTGTTGGGCATCGTGCTTGGCTTTATGATGGGCGCACGGGCTACCCGCGAACAGGTGCGCCTCGATGCCGAGCGCGCCATCGCCCGGGAACAAAAGAAAGCGGAACGTGCAGCCGCCCGCGCCAAGGCAGGCGACGCCAACAACCCGGAGGAGGCCCCATGATCAGTTTTGATTTGAGTGAAGAACAGAACGCGCTCGTACAGACCGCACGTGACTTCGCCCGCAACGAGATCATCCCGGTAGCGGCCGATCTGGACGAAAATGGCGAGTTCCCGCGCGCGATCTGCGAAAAGGCCTGGGAAACGGGTCTGCTCAATTGCGAGGTCCCGGAAGCCGACGGAGGTCTCGGGCTGTCCTGCCTTTCCCACTGCCTGTTGCTCGAGGAGATCTCCTTCGGTTGCACGGGGGTCAATACCACAATGGCCGGCAACTCGCTGGCGTCGATGCCGCTTATCCTCGCTGGCAGCTCCGAGCAGAAAAAACAGTACCTCGGACGCCTGCTCGACAAGCCGATTTTTGCGGCCTACGCCTGTTCGGAACCCGACGCAGGATCTGACGTCGCAGGCATGAAGTCGCGCTACCGCAAGGTCGATGACAAGTATTATCTCACCGGACAAAAGCGCTGGATCACGAACGGTGGCGTTGCCGATTTTTACGTGACCTTTGCGCGCGCCGAGGGCACCGACCGACACAAGGGGATCACCTGCTTTGTGTTGGATCGTGATACGAAAGGTGTCTCGGTCGGCAAAAAAGAAAACAAGATGGGCCAGCGCGCTTCCAACACCACCGACGTCTTGTTCGAGGACGTGGAACTTGGTCCCGAGCACGTCGTCGGGAAGGAAGGTGAAGGCTTCAAGATAGCGATGCGCACATTTGATCGCACGCGGCCCTGGATTGCAGCGGGGGCTGCCGGCATCATGCGCCGTGCGCTCGAAGAATCGCGGGCGTATGCCCTGGAACGCAAGACTTTCGGCGTCCCCATCGCACAACATCAGGCCGTGCAGTTCATGCTGGCAGACATGGCCATCTCCTACGAGGCGACCCGCTTGCTGTATCAAAAGGCCGCGGTCGCGATCGATTCGGGACAGGTCGACAACATTGTGTCGTCCTACGCCAAGGCCTTCGGTGCCGATGCGGCCATGCAGGTCACCACCGATGCGGTTCAAATATTCGGCGGCTACGGCTACACCAAGGAATACCCCGTGGAAAAGCTCATGCGCGACGCCAAGTTATTGCAGATCTACGAAGGCACCAGTCAAATTCAGCGCATGGTCATCGCGCGCAACGTCCTCGCCGCGCGTTAGGCGCTACTTGCCAAGGCGCTGCAGGCGCGCGGATATCACCCAGCGCGAACCACGGGTGGCTCCGGCCTTCAGCACGAGCGGCGTCGTGTAATGCGAAAACGGCGTTCGGTAGACGGAGAACACGCCGGGCTGGGCCACGTTCGCCACCCGCGAGAAGTGACCGTCGTCCTCGTAGACGATCCACTGCGATTCCACGGTTGGCGAACACAGGGTCAGCTGAACGTCCACGCCGTCGGTCGTCTTTTTCCGAACATGTTTCTGCACCGCAATCGACGCACAATGATCGCCCGCCTCGTAACAACGGATCTGAACGTCAAACCTTCGTTGCAAACGCATTCCCGACAACGACTGCGCCAGATCGTGAAACTCGATTGATCGAAACAACGACGCGATGCCGGTTTTTTCAAGCGCCTTGCTGACCGAACGTTTTTCGTCAATTGAGCCCACCACGCGGTGGCGCTCAGAAACGGGAGCCTGAGACTTCACATCGCCCGTTTGCACCCGTCGCGAGTGCAAACGCATCACGGGGTACAGCTCTTTTTCAAGCATGTCCCGCAGCCGTTTTTCTGCTGTCCTGTCGAGCAAGGACTCGTAAACGCGCAGTTTTTCATTGAGTGCGGCCTTGCCGGCCTTCGGCGTTTCCATGCGAGCGAATCGCTGGCCGCGACCTGACAGCAGATGGAAGAAGTTGGCCTTGGCAGGGGAAGCGGCAGGTTTTTGTTTTGCAAGCGCCCGGTAGTGCGCGCGACGCGTGTGCGGCACCCGCTCGTCCTCGACCACCCAACCACGGCAACTCGGGGTACCGCAGGCACAACGAATCGGGTCATCCTCGGGCCACTGGTAATCGAAACAAAGTTCTTCACCTGGCTCGACGCGTCGCCTGGTCTTGACGATGAGTTCAGATTCCGTGGGATCGTCGTCCTCGACAAACCAGACTTCGCAATTGGGCTCGCACGAGTGATTCAGATAACGAAAGGGAGCGGCCGGCTCCCAATACAACTCGTCGCCAAATTCGATCTGATAGCCGTTCGGAGGCGCCATTGTTTGCGCGCCAGTAATGCGACCGACTGTCTCACCTGACGAAAAGCTTCGCCGGGCGAATACCCCCTTGCCTGCACTGGAGGGACCTACAAAGACGGGATCTTTCATGGGGTGCGGCCGCGATATGTACCGCAACGGGGGCCGGTTTGCGAAGAAAACATGCTAGGCAGGCCCTGTGGCTCCCAGCGTTAAACCCCGCGGCAGTGTCATCGGCAAGGTACTTGTCTTCGTGGCGGTCGGTGCCGGACTCATCTCCACGGTGGCGTACCTTCATCGCGCGAAACATCAGATTATTCAGCGGAATGCGGCCCGCGACGCAAAGGCCTTGGCGGAGTCGACGGATGCGGGAGCAGTGGCGCCAACCACTGCACCCGAAGCCGGCGAGGACTGACAACGATCAGGCAGTCGTTTTGCCGCGCAAAGCACGGACGATCCCGATCAACACAACGGATCCCAACAGTGCGACCAGAAAACTGGCCACAAATCCGTTGTTGGATTTCATATCGCCGAACATTGAACGGGTTAGAAAACCACCGACAACGGCACCGACCACTCCGACAAGGATGTTCATAAAACCTCCTTGATGACGATCCGTTCCCATGATCTTGCTTCCGACCCATCCGGCCAGGGCGCCGATGATGATCCAAAGAATTATTCCGTATGATGGATTCATGATGTGTATCTCCTATCTTTCGTTCTTGTAGTTTGCATTCGTGTTTTCTGGAAAACTTCGCGGCCGACTTGCCGGCAAAGCGCACTGGGCTTATTCAAAAGCCATGCCATCGCGGACACGAAGTCACAACCGCGTCACAGAGCCGACAAGAACCGCCGATGATTCGAATGCGAAACGGCGAAGTTCCATTGCTACGGGAACGTAACGCAAGTCGACTCATGGGCCCGGAGACAGCCGCAAGATCGGTTGATTCGCTGGCACGAAAAGTGAATTAGGGGCAGGCGCCCGAGGTTGTTGCTCTCGGGCGCAAACCCCAATGAATGCCTTGAAACGTTTCAGTGAATTATCCGCCGACCCAACGGCGCAAGAAAATGAGTCTTTACCAGCGCGCGATTCATTCGCCGCCGGCGTTGTACTGCATGACACTTTTCGGATCGTGAAGCCGCTGGCGGAAGGCGGTATGGGCCAAGTTTTTCTGGCACATCATGAACGTCTACCCGGCCTCTTCGCCGTGAAAGTCCTCAACCGGACTCTGGCGACGGATGACGAGCCCATCACACGGTTCCGAAACGAGGCCCACATCATGGCCGGCCTGCATCACCCCAATATCGTATCGGTCGTCGATTTCAATGTGACACCGACTGGTGCGCCGTACCTTGTAATGGAGTATCTGGAGGGGCGCGATCTTGGGGCCATCATGCGAGAGCGAGGGGCGCTGCCGCCCGCGCAAGTTGGCGCTGTGGTACGACAGGTTGCATCGGCGCTCGATGCGGCACACGCACGCGGGATCATTCACAGAGATTTAAAACCTGACAACGTGGTGATCGTACCTGTTATCGGGCAAGACGATCTCGTCAAGGTAATTGATTTTGGCGTTTCGAGATCACGGTTCAACCCGCGTCTGACAGAGGGCAATCGTATCATGGGAACACCCCAGTTCATGGCGCCCGAACAGGCGCAGGGACACCGGGACGACGTGAACGAAGCGGCAGACCAATTCGCCCTCGCTGCTCTTACCTATACGATGCTGGCCGGCGTGGCGCCCTGGGATGCATTCGATCCCTTGCAAATTTTGTACAAGGTCGTCCACGAGAAGGCGCCTCATCTAAATGATCGGTTGCCGTGGGCCGAGCGAATCGACGAAGTGTTGCAAAAGGCGCTTGAAAAAGATCCCAGCGATCGGTTTCCCAGTGTTCTTGCATTCGCCGAGGCGTTCGATGCGGCGTTGATACAAGACGTGCCGGGCGGTGTTCAACCACTCGATCTGTACGAGAAGCCCGTATCCTACGCGCCAATCGATTCGACGTCTCCCGTTCCGACACCCGTGGCCCTCAGGGCATCGGCTGGTTTTGATGCACCGATCCCCGAGTCGTCTTTCCTCACTGCCGCCATCACAGTGCCCATCCGGAGAAGAATCTGGCCGCGATTGATTGGTGTAATAGTCCTCGGATCATTTGTGGGGATAGGACTGGCGTTCGGAATCGCAATACGCCGCTACGGATGGACGACGGTTCGGGAAGAAACACAAAACCGCGCCGCCCAAATAAGCGCCCTGTTCGAGACGCGGGTCCGTCGATTCGGCGAGGGATGGTAATGACCCGCGACAATTTGTATTACGATTTACGAATTGCGGATCATTGCTCACCGAGAAGCAGTGGCCAACTTATTGTATGTTCGTTGAACCGAGGTTTACTTTGAACGAAATCGAATCATCGCAGGGGTTGACCACCAATCAGGGGGTTCCCGTTGCGGACAACCAGAACTCGCTCAAGGCGGGGCTGAGGGGTCCAGCATTGCTCGAGGATTTTATCCTGCGAGAGAAGCTTACACACTTCGATCACGAACGGATCCCGGAGCGGATCGTTCATGCGCGTGGCTCTGCTGCCCACGGATTTTTCGAATGTTACGAACCCATGGCACACGTGACTCGCGCATCGATTTTCGCCGAGGCGGGCAAGCGCACCCCGGTGTTCGTGCGCTTTTCAACCGTATTGGGTGAGCGTGGTTCAGCGGATACCGCGCGCGACGTGCGCGGATTTGCGGTCAAGTTCTATACCGATGAGGGCAACTGGGATTTGGTTGGCAACAACATTCCCGTGTTTTTCATTCAAGATGCAATGAAGTTTCCCGACCTAATTCACGCTGCCAAACCCGAACCGCACACCGGGATCCCACAGGCCGGATCCGCGCATGACACCTTTTGGGATTTCGCATCGCTGATGCCGGAGTCCACCCACATGCTGATGTGGGCGATGTCTGACCGCGCCGTGCCGCGCAGCCTGCGCATGATGGAGGGATTCGGGATTCACGCTTTTCGTTTTGTCAACGCGCGGGGCGATTCCCATTTCGTCAAGTTTCACTGGAAACCGAAATTGGGCGTGCACGGGCTGGCGTGGGACGAGGCGCAAAAAATCGCCGGCAAAGATTCCGACTTTCACCGGCGCGACCTGTGGGAAGCCATCGAAAACGGTGATTTCCCGGAATGGAATCTGGGCGTTCAGATC
>JAYUPZ010000537.1:0-31407 GCA_043759805.1 Myxococcales bacterium
TTCTGGGCGGTTTGCAGAGTCTCCATCGTGCGCGTTTTGGTGCAGTATTGAGGCCCGGTACCGATCGCATCGGCCGCTTGCGCCGTGCCATGGTGGTGGTTGCAGCTTGCCTGGGGCTGTTCGCGATGACCGGCACGGGCACGGGCAATGTCGACGTGGCCGCGCATGCCTATGGGTTGGGCGCCGGATTTCTGCTTGGGCTTCTGGCCACTTTCCTGCCTCCCATCGGTCGTTTGTTTGATCTGCTGATGGGTGCGCTGGCTCTCGGTGGTTTGGCCGCCGCCTGGTCATGGGCTCGCGTCGTTTTTCTGCGCCAATAACGCCGTTCCGGGCGTAAAATACCTCCCTGCGTATGGCCTCCCGTCTTGCAACCTTAGCCCTGGCCGTCGCTGTTGCTGGCGGTCTCCCTGCGTGTGACACGGTTGATTTGGAGACCCAGCCCGTGGGAATCAATCGATGTCGTCCGGATCGCGCTTTTTTCGCGGAACGCATTTGGCCGCAATTCCTCGACAAGGATTTCGGTGGCAAGCGCTGCACCGACGCGCGTTGCCACGACGCCTCGAGTGGTCGGCAGATGATCTTGATCCGCCCCACGTCGGCTCCCACGCTTCCTTTCGCGATGGACTGGGAGGCCGTGTACAAGTCGGTCACCAACCAGATGCAATGCACGAGCGTTCTTGAAAGCGACTTGGTGAGTCGTCCCGATGGCCGTCGTACCCACGGTGGCGGCAAACTCATCGAACCGGACGGTCCAGAAGTGCAACTGGTGTTGCAGTGGGTGGCCCCCAAGTGACGTTTAGGCCCTTGCTCCTGTCCGTGGTGCTACTTTCGACGCGCGCCCTGTCGGTGCAGGCCGATGATGAGCCGAACAACGAACAACCCTGGGGCGTCGTGCGCGTGATCGCGGAAAGCGCCGACGTTCGAACGGGTCCTGGCTTTTCCTATCGTGCTATCCACGTCGCGCCACGCGGCGAAACGATGACAGCGGTTGCACGCGCCAATCGCGATTACTGGTTTCAGGTACATCTGCCCGATGGCACTTACGGTTGGATTCTCGGCGATCAGGTGTTGGCGTTGAATGTTGATCCCACGGTGGAGGCGCCACCGGGATTTTTCGAGCGGGTTGGCGATGCGATCTTTTCGCCACCGCCGCTTGAGAATGCCAACGTCGGTCTGGCGTTTTCTGCGGGATTCATGGGCGGAGAGGCGGCGGTTATCTTTCGCCCCTCGGTGTTGCTGGCGCCGCATCTCTCGATCGAAGGCTATGTTGGGGAATCTGTCGATGAGCAGGTCGATGTTTTGTATTACGGATCGTCAGCCAACCTTATTGTCTGGCCGAAGTCGGCCGTGACGCTCTTTTTCGCGCTCGGGGGCGGTGGAACCTTGGCCCGTCCCAAGGTTGATCAATACGCGGGAGATGCTGCCAACCTGGCTACGGCGTCGGCTGGCGGTGGACTTCTCATCTTTTTCAAGAAACGCATCACACTGCGTCTCGATTTTAGAAACTACACACTTTTCGATGCCAACAATGTTCAGGAACTGCAGGAGTATACCGGTGGACTTGCAATCTATTTTTGAGCGGAAAAAGGGAACCCTGCTGATTCGTGTGGTGGCGTCGGTGGTGGTCGCCCTCGTCGCGTTCCATTCGTCGGGTTGTAGTCGCGCCTTTCGTGTGAAGCCACACCAGCGCGAGTACTTGGCCGATCGGATCATGCGCATCGATGCCGACGGTCAGGAGCGCGCCGTTCAGAATCACGTCCTTGTCAGTCGAGAAGGCGCCATCGGTGGAATGGGTACCGTGGGTGGAGGTTGCGGTTGCAACTAGTCAGCCACAAGCAACTGCTGGCTGCCGCCGCGCTTGTCTTGGTGGTCCTGACGGGTCTGTCCGTCGCGAAGGCTGATGGTGTGGAGGCCGAGTCGCGCCTCACCATATTTCGCGAACCGTCGAAGCTGAGTAAAAACGCCGGGATCACCGTCTACCATCCGCAGACCGATGTGAAGGCGACGCTTGGCGAAGCGTTCAGCATTGCTGCCAACTACGAAATCGACATGGTTAGCGGCGCGACGCAAAGGGTGCAAAGTGCTGCGGTCGACGCCATTTCATCGGCAACGAAGTTCGATGATTTTCGGCAGGCAGCCGGGGGAAGCCTCGGCTGGAACATGACGGACATTGGCCTTTCGGCGGGTTACAGCCACGGATGGGAAAAGGATTACAAATCCAACACCATCCTGGCCGCCGCCCGCGGCGACTTCATGGAACGCAACCTCACGCTCGGGCTTGCTTATACAAAAAACCTCGACGAGGTTTGCGACAACAACAACGCAACCGCGCAAGACATCATCGATCTCAAGCCGCTGGCGTCATCGGACCACTGTTTCGATTCGAAGCGCAACGATGTCGTGACACGAAAGGTGGGCATCGACACCTTCGAGCCCTCTTTGGCCTGGACGGTCACCCCGAAGTTGTTGATGCAGTTTGGTAGTACGCTACAGGTCATCAAGGGCTTCCAGTCGAGCCCTTATCGTCGTGTTGCGATTGGTCCCGAGGGTAACACCCCACAGGAACGCTTGCCCGAGGTCCGGGAACGGTATGCGTTGTTCTCCCGCGCCCATTTTGCGATACCCTCGATTCGCGGCGCGGTGTTGCTCGGTGGCAGAGCCTACTGGGATACTTGGGAGTTGTGGGCGGCTTCGGCCGACCTGACCTTCCGAAAATATCTAGCCGATTCGCTCGTCGTGTCGGTGAACGGTCGGTACCATCGACAAACCGGTGCCAAATTCTACCGCAATGGCATCGAATACAAGAAGGATGGCTCAGCGGGTGCCTACTGGACAGGCGATCGCGAACTTTCTCCCATGGGCGCAATGACGGGTGGGTTCAAGATTGCTTACCTCAAACGCAAGGAACAAAACCCCGCAGCCTTTTTTGAAGAGATTGAGATCAATCTCAAGTTCGATGGCATCTTTTATCAGCTTGAAGCAGGCGCGCCTAACCGGGATCGGACCATGGCGCTGGTAGCGCAGGTCGGGTTCGCGCTTCGTTTCTAATCCGTGTTGGCGTCCGCAGATGTCCCAGGTGCGCTGTCGGCCATGCCACCATCGCCAAGCGCGATGCTGCCGCGGGTGAGTGTCCCGGTAAAATTGGCGGCGCACATAACTGGGATGTTGTTGTACTTCCCGCTCAAATTGCCCGTCAGCTTGAAAACAGCTATTTCTCCGTTCTTGACCAAACTACCCGAATCGATGTTGAGCGTGCCGACGAAGCCTTCTGCAGCGAATGCGCAGGTTTGACCTTTGCGAACGCTTGCGCTTGCCGCGCCGGCATCGAGGAGCACGTTGCAACCCGCCAGCGTTGAATCGGCGAACGATAACTGTATTACGCCATCGCCCTTGTCGGTGACAACCAGGTTTCCGGATAGGGTTTGAGGCATCGCGACGTTGAAACAAACGAGTTCGAGATTGCCGCCACTGACACCCCACGTACCGACATACGGGGCCACATCCACCTTCGCACCTTTGTCGTCATCACAACCGAGGGGAATCGCTGCGATGAGTCCGAGAAATGCCGCCACCACCCATTTTGATTTGTCGTGCTTCATTGCGAATTGCTCCCGAAAAAGAAGGCCGCAGGTTAACACCGAAGTTCAGCGCGCCCAAAATTGTACTTACCCGGAGTTGTCGGACGATTCCTCTGGTTCCAGTAGGGCGAAGGCGCTGTTTATAGCTTCATCTTCGCTTTCGGGAGCCGCAACATCTTCGGCGAGGAATGGCCTCGGTGCCGGCGCCTGCCGATCCAAAAAATCCCTGACCGCCACCGCGGCCGCCCTACTCATGCCCTTGACGGCGGCCAGCGTGTCCACGGTTGCGTCGTGCATCGCCTTGACACTGCCAAAGTGACGGAGCAATTGTTTCTGTCGGGTCGGCCCGACACCCGACACGGTGCCCAGTGCTGATCGCAATGTGCGTCGGCGTCGCTGTGAACGGTGAAATCCCACTGCAAAGCGATGCGCCTCGTCACGCAGTTGCTGCATGATAAACAGCTCGGCACTGTTGGAGCGGATCGGAATACCATCCTTGGCATTGGGCAAGAACACCCGATCGGGATCTTTTGCGAGGCCCACGATGGGCATCCCCGAAGGACCCACATCGATGCCAATGTCGCGCGCGGCTGCGAGCGCCATCCCAAGTTGACCCTTGCCGCCGTCCACCAGAATCAAATCAGGCAACGCCCACCCCGCCTGTCCCTCGCGGGCTCGACGTAGGCGGCGTGACAATACCTCGTACATCCCGGCGAAATCGTCGGGGGATCCCGGTGAATACGCGCGGCCACCAGCGCTTTCAAGATGGCGAAGCTTGTAAGTGCGGTATCGACTTTTCTCCGGCAGTCCATCGACAAAGACGACTTGGGACGCCACCGTGTCGGTTCCCTGAACGTGGGATATATCGTAGCACTCGATGACCTGTGGCAGCTTGTTCAATTGAAGACGCTGCTGCAGCTTCGCCAAACTATCAAGCGCGTCTCGGTTGGCATTGCGTCGACTTGTGTGGTTCGCAATGGCGTTTTGGTTTGCCATCTCGACGCGATCTTGCCGTGGTCCTCGAACCGGTACGATGATCTTGACCCCGCGACCGGGGCTCCGCGATGCTGTTTGGCCCAGGTTTCGTCGCAGATCTTGCAACCATTCCGTCTGAACGGTGGTGTCCGGTATCGCAAATGGCAACAGGATCTCGTCCGGTGGAATCGGATTCATATCGTAGTACAGCGACAGGAATGATGACAACACGTCGCCGTCAGGGAACTCCTGGTTTCCGAACGAAAAGTTTCGGCTTTCCATGAGCTTCCCATCCCGGGTCGACAATACCGAGATATCCACCAGGACGCCCTCTCGGTGGAATCCAAACGCATCTTGATCAACGAAGTCGCGAGAAACGACGGATTGTCCCTGCAGGGTTTTTTCGAGGGCCCCCAACTGATCACGAAGCGTCGCGGCGCGTTCGTATTGCAGATCCGACGCTGCGACCTTCATCCGGTCGCGAAGCCGGACGGTGAGCTCGTTGCTTTTTCCATCCAGAAAGCAACGTACATCTCGAACTTGATCGGCGTAGTCATGGGATGGTACGTCGAGAACGCAGGGCGCCTGACAGCGCTTGATCTGGTACTGCAAACAGGGTCGCTTTCGGTTGTGCAACACGTGGTCCGTGCAGGTACGCAGCTGGAAATGTCGGTTGACGACCCGGAGGGCTTCGCGACAGGAGGATGCCGAGTGATAGGGCCCGAAATACCAGGCGCCATCGTCACGCAGCCGTCGTACCACTTCAAGGCGAGGCCATTCGCTTTTAGGATCGATCCGCAACACAAGGTAGTTGCTATCGTCGCGCAACTTGATGTTGTACTTCGGATGATGACGCTTGATGAGCGTGTTTTCGAGCAACAGCGCTTCTTTTTCGTTGCCGGTGACGACCGTGTCGATGTCTGCGACGATGCCGCCAAGAAGCGGTACGAAGTCGCGTGTGTCTCCCGTGTTTGGTTGAAAGTATTGCGCGACCCGCGTTTTCAGGTTGGCGGCCTTGCCGATGTAGACAATTTTTCCGCGCGCATCCTTCATCAGGTAGACACCCGGAAGCGAAGGGAGGCGCGTCAGAATCTCCTTGAGGCTCCGTTGTTCCGGGGCTCGTTCGGCGTCACGCAAGCGGGTGGTCATGACGGTTCCGTCGTCAGCGTTTCTTGTTTGAGTCTGGCTTCATTCGCAGCTTGAGGGTTCGGTCCTCGGAGGGAATGAACTCGATCGTTTCAGGCGAAAACCCATTTTTCCAGGCTGTGAGCTTCACGATCCGTTGGCCGCGCAATACGCGAATCGGGTTCGAGTTAACGGGCTGGTCATCAATAAAAAGTCGCGTATCCGAAGGATGAACATTAATCCGCACGAGGACCGAGTCATTGGCTACTTGCATTTCGCGATAGATCGGAACCTTCGGCGCGAGCAGTTTGTCCACCTCGCCGGCGGCCCGCGCAGCCGATGCTGAATAGGTTTTCCAGGCCCATTGCGAAACGGTGTACAGGCCCACCATCGCGAGGGCGATTCCCAGGAGGGAGTACGTTTTCGGGATCTTGTAGATTTTTCGTTTGCGTGCCGTGACGAGGGGTAGCTCGTCAATCAGCGTACCGACTGGCCTGGCCTCCAGGTTGCGGCCAAGCGCAACGGGCATCTGCAGGTTGTCGTCCGGTAGAAACGGATCGCGACTCCCGTTTGCGTCATTTTCTGATGCCATGGTGTCTGCGTGAGCGCCTCGGCCGTAGTTTGCAACAGATTGACACCTGTTGCGCCAAAATCATGGACCGCCGGTTGACGCGATGCTTCTTTCGAGAGTTGAGGTAGAGTGTTGGGGTAGTTCATGGCACATCAAGACGGCGGCATCGGCGGAAGTCGTGAGTTTCCCTCGACGTGTTGGTCGATGATCGTTGGCGCCCGGGATCCGTCGAGTCCCGAGTCCCGTCGAAACCTCGAACGTTTGGTTCAACTCTACTGGCGGCCGGTCTACACCGTGATTCGGTACGGGTGGGCCCGAACGTCGGATGATGCCAAAGATCTCACGCAAGAATTTTTCGCCACCGTCGTGTTCGATCGTGAACTGTTGAAAGCATTTGCGCCCGAGCGGGGTTCATTTCGTTCCTTGTTGCGCACAGCGGTTACGCGTTTTCTACACGACGTTCACAAGGGGGCCTCGCGCATCAAACGGGGCGGCGGTGTTCAACCGGTGTCCCTGGATTTTTCCGAAGGCGACGTGGATTTCATCGCCAATGCCGATCGCATGTCACCCGAAGAGTTGTTTGGGGCTGCGTGGAAAGAAGTGGTACTAACCGTGGGTATTGCTCGCCTCGAGAAGCAAATGCTCGCCAGCGGTCGCGGGATCGAGTACGAAATTTTTAGAAGCTACGACCTGGAATCGGATGAACGTCCGACGACTTATGCCGAGCTGGCGGGTACCCACAAGATGACCGTGCCTCAAGTCAAGCACGCCTTGTTACACGCTCGCGCCAGTCTCCGTACCGCATTGACAGAGATCGTCCGCGACTATGTCAACGATTCCGAGGAGCTGGCATCCGAACTGCGGTTCTTGCTGGAATCGTGAAGCGGTGAGCAATCCCCCTCCAAATCGCGCGGAACGATTGTTGCGGATTGCACGTTCCGAACATGCCGAACAACTATTGGCTCGGGCGCAAAAAGCCGGACTCATCAACGGCACGAGGTTAGAACAACTGCGTGCTCTTCACGAGGAGGAGGATGGGGCCACGATCTTGGAGCTGGTTCTGGCGCAGTCGTGGATCAGCGAAGCGGAGCTAAACGCGCTACGGAAAGACGAGGCAACACAGCTATACGGGATGCTCGACCAATCGGTGGTACCGTTGCCGCCAGAGGTGGCCGCGCTTTGCAACGAGCCCGATCGCTGTGTCGCGGATCTCGTGCTGGTGGAGCAGATTGGACGAGGCGGGACGGGCACCGTTTGGCGCGCCTGGGATCGCAAGCTGGGACGATGGGTCGCTGTGAAACTGGCTTCTGCTGCGGTCGAGTCGCCGATGGCGCGGCAACGTTTTTCCCGTGAAGTGCTGGCCACGGCGCGTCTGTCGCATCCTAACATTGTACCCGTATTTCAGGTGGGTG
Organism: Myxococcales bacterium; assembly: GCA_043759805.1. Classification (GTDB taxonomy): domain Bacteria; phylum Myxococcota_A; class Polyangia; order Fen-1088; family Fen-1088; genus JAWXBF01. Next base: position 7,662 of record JAYUPZ010000537.1, read on the forward strand.
CCGAGATGGGCAGAGCCTTCCTCGTGATGGCACTCGTGGAAGGCCATTCTCTGGCGGGTCGAAAATACGAAACCACGCGTGCGGTCGCGATCATCCGCGATGTTGCTCGCGCCGTTCACCACGCTCACGACCGGGGAATTATTCACCGAGATCTAAAGCCCGAAAACATAATGGAGGATCCGACGCATCGAGTGATGGTGCTCGACTTTGGACTTGCATACTTGCGCGAAGATTCTGCGTCGCGATTGACGCGCGGTGGAGATGTTCTGGGAACAGCAGGATTCATGGCACCTGAACAGGCCCGAGGTGAATCCACGGTCCCTTCTCCCGCCGTAGATGTCTACGGTCTCGGCGCGACGCTCTATACGCTTGTGACGGGACAATCTCCTTTTTCAGGTGATACGCTTGCCGCGGTGGTGGCGCAGGTTATTAGCGGATCGCCGCCGCGTCCAATTCGAATCGTACCGGATCTTGATCCTCGAGTAGATGCCATCATCACGAAAGCCATGGATCGGGATCCGAAGCATCGCTATTTGTCGGCTGCGGCAATGGCGGACGATCTTGAACTTGTGTTGGTCGGGGGCGCGTCGCTGCCGGGCATGCGCAATCGCTGGTGGGCGGGTGTTCGAAGGGCACGTCGTCGAATCGCGCTTGGAGCGCTGATTGCGGCGGTGGGTGTCGTTGCGTTGGTTCTCGGCGGGGGACATTTTCGAGACAACCGAGAAAAGCGGGAGGCAATGGTTGCCCTCCGGGATATCGGAAGATTGGCGCTTGACACTGCGCTGCAACTGCGGCGCTCGGGTGATACGAAAGGCATGAAGAAGGTTTTGCCCCAGATCATCGCGGCCCATCGAAAACTTGGAGATGGTGAACCAGTTTTTGCCGAAGCGGAATATCTTCTTGGGCGCACTTACCGCGCTCTTTTTGATGAGGCGTTGGCTTTGCGTCATCAGGAGCGAGCACTTGCATTGGATCCGAATTACAGCCCGGCGCTCTACGAGCATGCTGTCCTGCTGTCATACGAATACGGGCGCGTGCGATCGGACACGTTGATGGGTCTGGAAGTGGAGGGGACGGCTCAGCGCCTGAGCGCGGAACAGGTGCAAAATGCCTCTCCAAGACTCATCGAGCTCCGCCGCAAAATACTATCGGACTGCGAACGTCTGCGCCAATCCGCCGCTTCCACGACCACCATCGACGCGGCCCTTGGCATCCTTGCCCTTCATCGATTGGATTTCGATCAGGCCCTCGTTCGACTGCGCAGCGTTGTGGCGGCTGATCCGCTGATGGAGGAAGCGTGGGATGCGCTGGCGCGTGCGGAAGCTGCGGCCGGCCATTTGGCCGAAGCCGAGGCAACCTACCAAAAGGCGCTGACTCACGATCACGGATATGCACCCTTTGAGGTCGGCCGTTGCCATCTCTTGAGAAGGGGTCGGCCGTTCGAAGGGATGAAGGCCGCTGAATCTGCGCTACGAATGGATCCCGGAAGCGTCGAAGCGGATGCGTGTTGGGTCGGCATCGCATCCGATCAGTCCCACCACCGCTACAGGCTTGGACTGGATCCCGTGGAACTGCTCGACAAGGCCGAAGTACATCTTGCAAATGCGATTGCACACGGAGGAGCATCCGAGGTGTTGCATATCCGAGGTGTTCTTCGGCGATACCGGGGTCTGTGGAGAACGAGAGCCGACGGCGATCCCGAAGGGGACTTCCGCGAATCGATTGCAGATTTCGAGGCCAGTCTCAAATTGCAAGCGCATACGGCCCTCGCGATCATGGGCATTGGCCGAACCTCTTGGTATCGCGCGATCCATCGACATCAGCGTGGCTTATCACCCGGCGCTGATCTGGATCAGGCACGGCGTCGATTCAAGGAGGCCTCGACCATCGTTCCAACTTTTCCTACGCCATTCTTGTGGCAAGCGGAGATCTTTGGGTTGTCCGGGCTTCAAACTCGCAACAACTCGGAGGCTCTGGCGCAGTTCGACCACGCCGAACATGCCCTTGACGAAGCCTTCAAAAGGGGTGCGGATGGGTGGAGTCGAATGGTGCGTGGTACGATACGAACGTGGCGCGGGACGACGCTTTCGAGATCAGGGAAAGATCCCTGGCAGTCGTGGGCCACGGCCAGAAGCGATCTCGACAGGGCGATGGCAGAACTGGATCCGGGCTTTGCCGAATTGAGGGTGCGGCGTGGTCTGCTGTATCTAGAGATCTTTGCGCACGGTCAATCCAAGACTGATCCGCAAGCGAACGATGCTTTTGAACACGCACTTGCCGACCTGAACACCGCGCTCGCCCTGGATCCGAAGAGCGGGGACGCGCTGCTTGCCAGGCGGCGATTGCACGAACTGGCAGGCAATAGCGTGGCTGCCGATCGTGACGCGCAGGCTGCCAAGCGTTTGCAACCGACTCGAGTGCCTTCCGTGTTCGTGACTTTCTGATGGCTCACGCAATGGCGAGCGCGGCGTGACCGACGATCTTGGATAGCGTCACCCGGACGTAGCCGTCAACGATCTGGAAATCGATCGGTTTGTTTTCGGGAATCAACACAACACTGTTGGTCTTCTCGGTACGTCTGATATCAAGTTGAACGTCGACGAGCACGCCGGGCTCCTCAATGATGTCTAGTTTTTCGGCCCGACGGGTCAGTGGATAGTGCAAAATATGAACAATGGTCTTCTTCCGCTGATTTCCTGCGTCTTGGCTCAGCACGGTGATGTGCGCAGTGGATGGGAGATTCGGGGCCCGGACGGCAGGCGTCGGAAGCAAACGCTTCAACAGCCCCATCACGACCTGCTTTGAAATTCCGTAGGCGTCCTGTCCGTAGGATGTGAAAATCGGATATCCAACGTAGGCCGTGTTGCTGTTTGAAACGACAAGGGGGATGTTCGTCGTGTTGCGAAAGGGTGATTGTTTGTGCGACGTATAGTGTTGCGGCGACCTGTCAAAGTAAGGGTCGCCGAGTTTGGCTAGAACCTGTGTGCGTGCGGCGATGTCAACAACACTTGCGGGTTGGTAGAGAAAGTAAGCGCCTGCCGGTATAGCGGCGAAATTTTCTTTTTCGACGACCAAATATCCTTCCGAAAATTTAGACTCGCCTTTGTAGGAAACGCCAAATTGGGGCAACGCAAACTGTTTTGATTTTTTATCCAAAAGACTTCGATGGCTGGATATAAGGCGCCCACCGCGATCAAGGTAAGTTTTGAGTTTGGCAACCAACCTCGGCGTTGGGGGGATCTGATCGGGGAGGATCACGAGGGCGTATCGATTGAAATCCGAGTCGAGATCGAGAACGTCAAACTGTTGATGAAGTTCGACAAGCAGATTCGTGAAGCCGTTGTCGACGGGTGGCACCTTCTGGGTCGCAACGTCGGGGTCCAACGCGGCGGTCGAAAGCACACCAATGTCGGCAACCGGGACCGCTCCGGTGGCCCACGGTTCGAGTGCGGCGATTCGAGCGTAGGTCGCGCCGATTCGACGGTAGGTTTCGGGATCCAGCACGCCGCGTGGATGCAACTGATCGCCGACGCAGGCGCGGCATCCATTGGCAAGAAAGCTCAGGCACTCAAAATCGAGGGCTGCCTGGTTTTTTAACCCACCGAAATCGCCCCAGGATTTGTGAAACCGGCCCGTCATCCCAACGGATTCTCGTCCCAGATTGCGCAGGTAACGGACGCGATGTTGAAAATGGGTATAGCCCCATCCTCCGGTTGGAAGCGATTCGATTTCCACATGGGTGTAGTTCGGGATCTCGTCTCGAACTCCGACGACGAGTCGACTATTGAAGAAAACCCGAGCACCCGGACGTCTCGAACGAACAAGATCGAAAAGATTTTGCTCGACCTTCAGCGCAACCAACTTGTTGTGTCGGGTGTGGCCGTCTTTCGTTTCCGGTATCCCCAGTTTTTTTCGATCGGCCAGGCAAAACGCGCAATGACATCCGTTCTCCGGCGTTTTCAGAATGTCAAACCACGCGCCGTCCACGTCGTAGTTCTGGACGATCTCGAGGTTTTCCTTGATCACATCGGACATATATGGGCTGTTCAAGCATAGGGCGGGCCACGCGAGGCTTTCGTCATCGCCTCCGATTGGGGCTCCGTCCCGGTCTCGCTGCCGCCAATCGGGGTGTAGTCGCGCAACCCGAACGTCCCACGCAAGCGAGTAGTAATAGCTGGTTTCAATCCCTTGGCTACGCAGGGCCCGAAGCATTTGGCCGAAAAGGTCGAATCGAAGCGACGGATGTCGATGGGCGATGGTGGTGTCGTAGTACGCGAATCCGTGATGACACTTCGCGAACACGTTGATGGCGTTGACGTTTGCTGTCTTCAGCGTGCGTGCGAACGCATCCGCGTTAAAGTTGACGCCTACCTCGTCAATCCATTCGCTCGTGTGAAAATCGAGATGAATCTGTCGGAACGGGAGGTTCGCCGCCTGCGCTTTACGCGACGCGCCTGTGGCGGCTGCGACCGGTAAAGCACGGTGAGCCAGGCCGGTGAGCGCGCCTGCGCGGGTTGCCTCGAGAAGTCGGCGTCGGGAGAAAGTCAGCATTCTGTCATTTACGACGCAAGGCTGGTTCGGGACCCAAGAAACGATGCGGTCGACGGCAGAACGCCACAAAATGTTTTCCGATGGCGTCCGAATACCGTGAGTCAGCGTATCTGCACTGTGTGGCAAGGAAATACGGGAACGATGCTGGGGCGAATCGCGTATGCGACGGCGCTGGCCACATTATCGTCCACGAATTGCGGCGTTGCCTCGGAGGACACCGAGTCGCTCCCTGTCATCAATTCACAGATCGTGACGCCCGCCCAATCGAAACAAATTGCGCCGACGAATGACAAGTCACCCATTGAGGTTGAGCCCACGAACCGAATTTTCGACGGCATCCTTGTCAATCCTGGTGCATTGCTCGAACAGTCAGGACTTAGCCCTTTTGGGGACGATTGTTGCATCGGGAACGTTGACGGTGGGGATTGGGGGCGTCACGCCGACGTTGATTTTGGAACGCAATGTGCGTTTGACAAGGTCATTTTGTATTACGCAACGCCCAATGCGGGTGGCAAAGTTCGCTTCAGGGTCGACAACGCTGCTGGACCCGTCGCGGGCGAAGTTACGCTTATTGCGACCGGAGCAGACTTTTCGTCGGGCGGAATGGTCACCATGGAGCTCGCAGCGGTGAGGGGAAAACATCCGCTCTTCGTCGAATTTATTGGAGGGTTCGGTATCGGCAACTTTACCGGCTACTCGTTCCAATCATCGGGCAATCGAAAAGCATGTCCGAAACAACTGCTACTGAAATGAAGGAGTCTGAATATGAAGAAGGCTAGTTTAATCGTGTCTGTCGCAATTTCTCTGGCCGGAGGAATGCCGTTCATTGGGTGTGGCGATAGCGGGGAGGGCTCTGTAACCAAAGGGGGAACTGGCGGAAGCAAGAAGGGAGGCACCGGCGGAACATCAACAAAGAGCGGCGGCGCAGGCGCGTCCACGTCCGGTGGCGGTGGAAGCGGTGGCAAGACGGGTGGTAGCGGTGGTACGGTTGTCGGTGGCACCACGCAGGGCGGTACACCGGGTACGACGGTAATTGTGGCGCCCTCCAAGCCGATTGGACACTGGAAGTTTGACGAGACGGCAGGAACGGTCGTCAAGGACAGTTCAGGCTCTCAAATGGACGGTACGGTCGTTCAGGGATCTTTGTCCGACGCCGCCGCTCATTCAAGTCCAGTTTGGGTAAAGGGGCATACGGGCATGGGACTGCAACTCGACGGTCTTGATGACTGGGTCCGTATCCCCGATTCCGATGTTCTTGATAAAACCGGACTAAACAACCAAGTCTCGATTTCAGCGTGGGTAAAACTCGACAAGTATAACGAGTTCAAACTATGGACGGTCATTGCTCAGCGGCACCAGCTCGCGTCGCGCATCGAACAATTCATGCTTGGCATCCGCAACGGCACGCCGTCAGGGGAAGTCAATTTCTTCCAGGTACCCAGCCTGGTCAACGTCCCGCTCAACGCCTGGGTTCATCTCGCGTTTACGTACGATGGCATCAAAGGCATTGTTTATATGGACGGTGTTGTTACTGGCGAAGCTGATCTTGGTTGGCCTGTGGCCACCGATGAGACTCCCTTCACAATTGGCGGCGGTATCAACGAGAATGACGTGATCGAAAATGTTCCGGGTGTCGTCGACGATGTGTCGTTGTACGACGCCGCCTTGACGCCCGCCGAAGTAGACACGTTGGCCAAACGTTTGGCCGACTAGTTCCGCGATGTTTCTCTGAAAGCTGTCACCCGCTCTCGGTTCAGCCCCCCCTGCAGCCGGAGCGGGTGGCAGCGATCTCTCAGGCAATCAGGCTGCCCGTCCGATTAAGAATCATTGTCGTATTCGTCTACAGGAGTTGTCGCTTTGAGCAGTTGCGTCGAGAAACCCGTTGCGATGGCCGTGCTGATGCTCCTTTTGGGAGGGAACGCGGCCTGCGTAAATCCCGCTTCAACTTCCAAGGATCGTTCGGGTGGGTCGGTGGCCGGCTCTGACGGGCGGGGCGGCGGTGGCGGAAGTGTCGACAACGGTGGCAATGCGGGACATGACGCAACCGTGCAAACCGGCGGACAAATGGCGACGGGGGGCAGTTCAGGATCGCCCACGGCCGGTACGGGCGGGGTCGCCGTCGCGCAAGGGGGGTCGGGTGGAAACACCGTGACACCAACGCCCTGTCCATCGACAAGCGTTTGTGAAGACTTTGAGTCGACCACTTTGAGTGCACTTCCAACCGGCTGGGCTCGGCGGGCACTCGACGGTGCGACGGTTGGCGCCAGCCGCGATCGAAGTTTTTCCGGCTCGCAATCCCTGTCGATTGCAGTCAGCGGCAAGGGGAGCAGCCAAGCCTACGCGATCCTCCGAAGCGCCCCAGTTTTCCCCGTTGCGAACAATCATCTCTTCGGTCGAATGATGGTGTATTACGAAACGATACCGAACGACAGCGTCCATTGGACAAACATTCAAGGCGAAGGGCCTGTTTCGGGAAAGCCTTACCGTGCGCAGTACCGCATGGGCGGACAGGGCGGGAAGTTGATGCTCAACTACGAGGCAGGCGTGCCGAGCGACTGTTTCCAACATTCGGGGCTCGCGTTCCCCGTGGGCAAGTGGGCGTGTTTTCAGTGGGAGTTCAACGGTCCCAAGAACGAAATCCGATTCTGGTACGAGGGACAGGAACTCGAATCGTTACACGTCGATGGGTATGGGCAAGGATGCGTCGCCGCTGCTTATAAGGACCCGTGGGTTGCGCCCAAATTCGACACGATGTTGCTCGGTTGGCAGAACCATCAAGATGCCAGTCCGCAAAAAATGTTTATCGACGACGTCGTTGTGGGAGGCAGTTCGTCGGCCTGTCCCTCGAAACTTTGAATTAATCGCTCCTTTCATTTCCCGAGGATCAAATGCAAAAAAACTACATCACAGACGGTCGCTGGAAATGGATCTGGATGGTCGGCGTATTCGCCTGTTCCGGTTCGGTCGATCCGAGTGGAGGAGGAGGGAAGGGTGGAACATCGGGCACCAGCGGTATCGTCGGACCCGGACTCGGTCGTCTCGACGCCGAGCAACTTGCAGCCTGTGAGAAAAAAGGACGGGACCCATCTCCGGGTGCACCTGTCGCACGCCGTCTGAACCGAAGGGAATACGACAACGCGATCGAGGCCCTGCTTTTCGATCGCAGCAACCCATCAAAAAATTTCCCAGCAGACGAAGTCGAACATCATTTCGACACCATGTCGGGGGCGTTGTCCGTGCAAGTGGAGCATCTGCGGGCTTACCTTGACGTTGCTCCGAAGATCGCTACGACAGCGGTTGCCCAACATCTCGGCGAAATTGCGCCGTGCGATCTGCGCGCGGATGCCGCCGCCTGCAAAGGTCGTTTCATCGATTCCTTTGGCATGCGAGCCTATCGACGCCCTCTTGATTCGGAAGAGCGCGCCCTTTTGGCAAGCGTATTCGACCAGGGTTTAAAGACCAGCCCAGAACGTGCAGCGGAGTTGGTTATTCAAACTGCGATTCAGTCGGCTCCGTTTCTTTACCGATTCGAGTCACAGATGTCTGAAGATTTCTCCAAGAGCAGTACGCCTGCCGTTTCCGGTTGGAACATGGCTTCGCGACTTTCGTTTCTTCTGTGGTCGTCCATTCCGGACGACGCGTTGTTCGCTGCCGCTCAAGCTGGCGAGCTGGACACTTCAGACGGTATCGCAAGGCAGGTCGATCGCATGTTGGCGGATCCCAAGGCGGCGAAGGCCACGGGCGATTTTCATGAACTATGGTTTGGGCTTTTGTCAGTGGTCGTGGAAAAAGACGTCGGCCGTTTCCGTACCTGGACGCCCGACAGTTATCGCGACATGCGCCAAGAAGTTCGTAGGTTCACAAGCGATGTTGTGTTCGGAAACGGAACATACAAAGATCTGATGACTGGCTCCCATTCCTTCGTGAATGCAAATCTCGCCACGCATTACAGTCTGACCGAAAAGCCGACCGACTGGCAACGTGTGGAGTTTGAACCGGATACGCGGGCAGGTGTGCTGACTCTCGGCGCTGTCCTCAGTCGATATGCGCTCAAGGCGGATGCGTCGCCGGTTCGTCGAGGTGTCTTCATTCGCGACCATCTGTTCTGTGATCCGCCGCTGCCGCCGCCGGCGGACGTTGATACAACGCCACCGCCGCAGGACCCCAGCAAAACAACCCGCGAGCGATTCGCGCAGCTCACACAAAACGCACGCTGTGCGAGCTGCCACACCCTCATCAATCCGATAGGTTTCGGTCTGTCGAACTTCGATGGAGCGGGACGGTATTTGACAGAGGAGAACGGCATTGCCGTGGATGCTTCCGGATCGCTCGAGGAACTTGATTTCGAGATGCCGAATTACGACGGACCTCGCGCACTCGGTGAGAAGATTGCCGGCAGTCATCGCGCACAACGTTGCGCGGTCTCAAACTTGTTTCGCTTTTCGTTTGGCCGCACCGAAACCGACGGCGATTTGTGTGCCCTGCAGCGTCTCGATGAAGTGATGTCCAGTCCAAAAGGAACCCTGCGCGATCTGATCGTTGCATTAACCGACATTGAAACCTTTCGGTTTCGCACCATGGAGGCACAGTGAAGAATTTGCAGATCAATCGGCGTTCGGTAATCAGAGGCGCTGGCGGAGCACTCGTCGGGTTGCCGTTTTTGGAGGCAATGCAGTCGCGTCGCGCCCACGCGGCCGGACCCAAACGCTTTGTGGTCTTTTTCAGTCCAAACGGGACGGTCGCCAAAAATTGGAGACTAACCGGGACGGGCAACGATCAACCGTATTCGCGCATTTTGAAGCCGCTTGAACCGTTGCGATCCAAGATCAACATCGTTGCCGGCACGAACTATGGCCGTGGGGGTTCCGTTCCAGGCCCGGGCGATGGCCACATGCAAGGCATGTGTTGGATGCTAACGGGTCGGCCGCTTTTGCCAGGCGATTCTGTGACTGGTGGGGGCCAACCCCCTGCGGGTCTCTCGACCGGAATATCAATCGACCAGGAAATCGCCAACGCGATAGGTCAAACAACACCGCGCAAATCGATAGTGCTCGGTGTTCGCTGCGACTTTCTAGCGGGCAATCCCCTGGGTCATATGTCGTATGCAGGCAAAGATCAGGCAGTGCCTATCATGCAAGATCCGGCACGAGCGTTTTTTGAGATCTTTAACAATTTCAAACCCACATCGCAGGCCCCTGATCCAGCGGCTTTGCGGAGGGTGGAAGACCAAAAGAGCGTTGTCGATGCGGTCAAGTCATCGTTCGGTCTGCTCGCGAAGAAGGTAGGAACCGGCGACCGTCTTCGGCTGGAGTCGCATCTTCACAACTTGCGCGATCTTGAGTCTCGTTTACAGATCGAGGTCAAGGCTTCGGCGGCCTGTCCCAAGGTACCCGATGCTCCCCCTGAAATATTCGCCGAAAGCGATGAAAACTTCGAGCAGGTGGGGAAGTTACAAACCGACCTCCTCGTCAACGCGATGGCTTGCGGGATTACTAAGGTGGGAGCGCTTCAATGGAGTCGTTCGGCTGGAGGTCCCGTTTTTGAGAAGTTCGGAGCGACCCGGGGTCATCATGACGTTTCACACGACGGCCTCGAAATTGAAGCGTCACAGGAGATCTTGACGAAAATCAATGTCTGGTACGCCGAGCGATTCATGGACTTGATTACGAAAATGAATGCCATCGACGATGGCGACGGCAAGACGATGCTCGACAACAGCATCGTTGTTTGGTGTAACGAGCTTGCTCAAGGTGACCACACCCTCAATCCGCTCTCCACGGTTGTCGCGGGAGGCGCCGGTGGTGCGCTTCAGACCGGCAGGATCCTTAACATCAGGGAGCCAAACAACAATCTGTTGCTCTCCTACCTGAAGTACATGGATACGAACGTCACGAAATTTGGTGAGCCAAGCTACTCGACCGGACCTCTGACGGGCTTCTAATCGCTCGCGGCCAGGCGTCTTTGTTAACGCCTAGGCCGTCCGGAAATCCAATTTCGGCGTATCCGACAGTATGCGCAATGTACTTTTCTTGTTTGTGGCAACGCTTTCGATCAACTGTACGTCGAATGGTCAAACGGCCGGCGGCTCCGGCGGCACCAGTGCTGAAGGCGGCACTGGGGGTACCTCGACAGGATTGAAAGGTGGAAGCGGCGGTAGCGGTACCGCTGGAAGTGGCGGGAAAACGGGTGGGACGGTTGGTACCGGCGGAGGAGGCAGTGGTGGTACGAATCCAACGCTTTCTGGTGGCGCCGGTGGGACGCAATCGGGTGGCACGTCGGGAACACCCGTTGTTCTCGATTTCACCAAACCGCCGGGATGCTTGACGTTTGATGGTGTGGTACGCGACTTTGTCTCCACCCATCCGGACTTTCAGTTTCCCACCAGCATGCTGACGATTTGGCCGATGGGTACGCTCGGTATGGTTGAGCCCACGTTGGGCGCTGACAAAAAGCCGGTTTTGACCGCGACTGGTGCTCCCATCCCAGCAGGCATTGCGTCCTCGAAGGAAAGCTTTAATCAATGGTTCAACGATGCGGCCGGCGTCAACATGGCCATTCCGATTCGTATGGACGTAAAGCAAGTGACCGCAACGACATGGGAGTACGGTCCCACAACCATCGACGGTTTCTTCTTTCCAATCAACAAGTTGGGATTTGGCAATGTCGATTTTGCGGCACCGGAAATAGCGGGCGATCCACTTGAAGCGGCTGCCGATCGCGCAAATAACCAACTGTTCACACTGGAAGTTCAGAGCGAGTTTCTGTATCAGGGCGGAAAGAACGAATTGCTGAACCTTCGTACAGACGACGATTCCTGGGTGTTCATCAACAACAAGTTGGCAATTGACGACGGCGGCATGAAGCAGGACCCTTCGGTTTTGCGACTCGACGAGGTTGCGACGAAACTCGGGTTGGAAGCCGGTAAGCGGTACCCCATCTCGATTTTCTTTGCCGACAGGCAGCTTGTGAATGCCATCTTCGCAGTTTCAAGCAACATCATCTGGACGGGCTGCGCGAAGTAGTTCTTGCTATCAACATTGGCATGAAATCCGTTTGCCGTCGGTGGGTGGTCACGTTCCTGCTACTACCGCTCGTGACCCCCCTGCCTTCAGCCGAGGCTAGTTCACTCAAGGTCGTGGATCTCAAGACTGAGTATCATCGCGACCCCGTGGGACTAGACACCGCGTCCCCTCGGCTTTCCTGGATCCTCAAGAGCGATCGAAAAAACGTAACACAGGCTGCGTATCAAATCGTTGCGCGTGGGTCGGATGGCGTCCTCTGGGATTCGGGAAAAGTCGCCTCCCAACAATCGATTCACATTCCGTACGGCGGGCCCGTCTTGAAGTCCCATGATCAAGTTTTCTGGAGGGTGGTGGTTTGGGACCAGGAAGGAAACAAGGGTAGCTCAACTACCGCATCCTTCGAGATGGGGGTCCTGAGCGAGGCCGACTGGGCTGGTGCACTTTGGATCGGTGGTGCTCCCTCGGTACCGGAAAAGCCTTTGCCAGTCGACGCGAAAGCGTTCTCCTGGATCTGGTTTCCCGATCCGGGCGATCTGTCCGCAGTGGCTCCCGTGGGAAGCCGCGCATTTCGCCGAACGTTTAATGTACCGACGTTGTCGACGATTGTACGTGCAACCCTTGTTTGTGCGGGCGATGGAACAGCGGCGATCTGGATCAACCAGCACGCAGTGGGCCACTGTTCAGGCTCACACGCTTTGGGCACGATCGATATCCAGGGCGCGCTGCTTGTGGGAGCCAATAAGATTTCGGTTCTTTCCTCGAACGCATCTGCCGCCGCTGGTTTTCTCGCCCAGATTTTGATCGAGCGGCAAGACGGAAGTACGACGAGGATTGGAACCGATGCCGCCTGGGAGTCGTGCAAGGTAGCGGATAAAATTCAGTCTGTTCCAGAAGCAGGTCCATGGGTGCCTGCCAAAATCGTCGCTGCAATCGGCCAGGGGAAGTCATGGTCGCCTTTCAACAGCAATCCTCGTCCGCCCGTTGCCAGCCTTCCACCCACGGTCTTGCGTCGAGAATGGGCGCTGGCATCGATACCGAAACGGGCACGCATTTCAGCCACGGCGCTCGGGATCTATGAGATTTGGATCAACGGACAAAGGGTTGGTGACGAATATTTCGCGCCAGGATGGACGGATTACAGCAAGCGCGTGCAGGTTCAAACGTACGACATCACGTCCATGCTTCGAAAAGGACAAAACGCAATCGTCGCGATCGTTGCAGATGGATGGTACGCAGGAAAATTGGGATGGTCGCCGAGCGCCGAGCTCGCCTGGGAATATTATCCGCTTCGCTTTCGCGCAAAAGTTTATGTCGAGGGAAATGCGTCGGCGTCGATTGTGACGGACGACCGTTGGAAGACAGCGACGGGGCCCATCCGTACGGCGGGTCTGTACGGTGGCGAACAGTACGACGCCCGGAACGAGAAGCCCGGTTGGGATCGTCCGGGATTCGACGACAGCCACTGGCAGCATGCCAACGCCAAGGCGCTGAATCATCGGCTTGTTGCAGCGCCGGGGGCCGCTGTTCGTGTCACGCAAGAACTCAAACCGAAGTCGATAGCGACACCGCTTCCCGGTGTTCACGTGTTCGACATGGGGCAAAACATGGTCGGATGGGTTCGCCTCAAGGTTCGGGGCCGGGCGGGGACGGTGGTCACCCTTCGGTTCGCTGAAATGCTCAACCCCGACGGGACAATTTATACGGAGAACCTACGGACAGCCGCCGCGACCGATCAGTACATCTTGTCGGGTCGTGGTGTTGAAACGTGGGAGCCCCGGTTTACGTTCCACGGCTTTCGCTTCGTTGAGATATCCGGATTTCCCGGCAAGCCGGCCAACGACACTGTACTTGGGCGGGTTGCCCATTCCGATATTCCGTCAACACTTTCGTTCACGACCAGCAACAAGTTGTTGAATCAACTGCAGTCCAATATTGACTGGGGACAGCGGGGCAACTTCTTGTCCGTACCGACGGACTGTCCACAACGCGATGAGCGCCTTGGGTGGATGGGGGATGCCAATATCTTTGTTCAAACAGCGTGCATGAACCGAGACGTTGCCGCGTTTTTTACGAAATGGATCCGCGACGTAAACGACGGCCAGAACCAGGGATCATTTCGAGACGTGGCACCGAGTGTACCCGCGCTGCGAGACATCGGCTCCCCGGCATGGGGTGATGCTGGGGTCAACGTTCCGATGGCCATCTACGAGTGTTACGCCGACCGCGAATTGCTCGCCGAATCGTTTCCCCACATGGTGCAATGGATAGAGTACATCCTGCGAAATAACCCGGAATTGCTGTGGAAGCATGCTCGTGCAAACGACTTCGGTGATTGGCTTTCCATCGACGATGAAAGCGACAAAGAGGTTCTTGCAACGGCGTTTTTTGCGCGCAGTACGGAACAGGTTGCGGGCGCAGCGACGATACTTGGTCGCATCGACGACGCTCGTCGGTATGCGGCTCTTGCCGAGCGGATCCGACGGGCATTCGTGGCCGCGTACGTTGATCCGGCGACCGGGGTGATTCGGAGCGGAACGCAGACGCTTTATGCCCTTGCAATACGGTTTGGCCTGTTGCCCGATACACTGGCGGTCAAAGCTGGCCAACAGATGGTGGCAAACATCGAACGGCACGGTATGCACCTTTCGACCGGATTTGTGGGTGTATCGTATCTTTTGCCCGCGCTTTCGACGATCGGCCGCGACGATGTGGCATTTTCGCTGCTCAACCAAACCAGCTACCCATCCTGGCTGTATTCCGTAACACAGGGCGCCACGACAATCTGGGAACGTTGGAATGGATGGACACGTCACGCTGGATTTCACGATCCGAGCATGAACTCGTTCAACCACTACTCTTTTGGCTCGGTGGGTGCCTGGATGTACGGCAACGTATCGGGACTGCAGCCTCTGACCCCGGGTTGGAAGCGGATAGCAGTCAAACCAAAGCCCCAGGGCGGTCTCGATCACGCATCGGCAACGATGAAAACCCCATACGGAATGCTGGTTTCGCGGTGGTCCGTCAAGAAGGGTCGTTTTGTTTTAAACGTCGAGATTCCGGTGAATACGACCGCCGAAATCTCTGTCCCCGGACAATCGACCAAAGGTAATAATGCTGTGTTTCAAGTGGGTTCAGGGAAATGGATGTTCACGAGCCGTCTTTCCAAGGACGACATGACGCGACGGGTCCAATCGAATCGTCGTTAACACGCGAAGGGTGGCGCCGTCCGAACCAAACGCTGCGTCGTAATACCTATTGCAATGCAAAAAATTCCGCAAAAGAAACCCTTGGTTGTTCCCTATAGTCGCTCAATTTTAGCCGCGGTGTTTGCCACGGTTGGGCTCGTCGCCTGCTCGTCTTCACCTGATTCCCGTGATAACGGCAACGGTGGATCCGGATCCGAAACAGGCGGCACGGGAGGCAAGGGGGGGAGCAAATCCGGCGGATCGGGTGGTACCAAGGCAACGGGCGGAACGGTCGGCACCGGCGGCACCTCGGCTGGTGGAAGCGGTGGTACGGTTGCTGGTGGTTCCGGAGGTACAAAGACCGGGGGCACAGGCGGCACCATCGTCGGCACGGGCGGCACCGCCCCCGGAACCGGTGGCGCGGCAACGGGTGGAACGACAGGCGGTGGTGGTGTCACCGGCGTTCCGTTCGGCCCCGCTCAGCCGATGTTCAGTGGTGTTGCGGGCCCATACGTAATGCCGGATCCGATCGGGATTATTCCGGGTTCGCCGCTCAACTACGTCGGACTCAATTTGTACGGTGCGGGTTGTTGCGCCGGTGGCGCCGATGGCGGCGACTGGGCGTATTACGAGGAAATCGACTTCGGAAAACACTGCGCCTTTGACAAGATGAAAATCACCTACGCCTCGCCGATGACGGGTGGGCGCATTCGGTTTAAACTGGATAATCCGCAGGGACCGACTTTTGGCGAATACACGTTTACCAAAGCAACCGGTACCGATTTCAGCACCGCCGCTGACGTAACAGCTACCATCACGCCCGTCAGTGGAAAGCACTTCGTGTTGGTACAGTGGATCGGAGGTTTCGGAATCGGGAATTTCAGTGGCTTCGTTCTTGAAGCAAGCGGAGCACGAATGGCCTGTCCCGCGATCTAGGGATCTCGACCCATACGACTCTTGCGGCATCGCTTCGTGGGCACATTGCAGCCCCGAAGCGGTGCCGTTTTCGTTTGTGTCGCGGTTACAGTTTCAGAACAAAGCGATCGGCCGGGATCACCTGCAAAGGTATCGTGGCCGAAGACCAGCTTAGTTTGATACTGGCATTTCCGCCGAAGCTGAAAAACTCAACGACGATTTTGTGAGGTCGATCGACAAATAGGTTCACAGTTCCTTCCGCGGAGTTTCCGCCCCCTTCCCAGATGTCGACGATCAGTTGATCATCGATCCAAACGCGGCTGCCATCGTCACAATCAACACGAATCGTGTGGACTTCCGTTGTCGCGGGCACTAGCCAACCGGACCATCGGACTGAAAATATGTTGGGTATCTCGGGTGTCGGCCCGTCTGGACCTTCCCAGAGTGCGTTAAGAAGTGGGTCGACGCGTATCAGACTCGGTTCTCCACTGAGGTCGAGGGTCGGGAAATACCGACCCTCCAGTCCCAGTTGCATCAACTGAACATCCCGCTCAAGTGTCGCATCCCGCGAACCCGCGTCATCACGGAGGGTACCGGATATGCCGACCAGCGTGTGATCGGAGCAGCCGAGCAAGAGAGTCGATGCGGCGGCTGCAAGTGTGAGGCGCTTTGGATTCACGCTGTGAATGTCCTCCAGAAAATCTGTTTTCTCAAGTTGGGCTAAAATGCGGCGGTTGAAATACCAAGACCGAAGGCGGCCGTCGCGTATGGAAAACATCGGGTCGTTGTTGTCGTACGGTTCGCATCGGAGGCGTCGAAGCAGGATCTCCTCACGCTGCCGAGGAGTTCGACCGCTGCGTATACCGACCAACGTGGGGACAGTTTTGCCGTCACGCCTGCTCGAACCGAAAGCGGCATCCAGATCGTCCCGGTTCGCCGAGTTTCGGTGTATCCCCGGCCTTGTGCCGAGACATGGGTAATCAAACCCGCCGCGCACAGCATGGGAGAAATGGTCGAGGAACCGAACAGATTGCACACCTCGACCTTGACGATATTCAGGGCAAGATCAGCCTGTCCGGGTGGAAGTTCCAACGTCACAGTGGAGCTTCGGGCTGCCGAAATTCCGGCTCGAAAGTGGTCGTGGAATTCAACCGTCCCACCCAGCTCTAGGGAGAAGGCGGTGTCAGTTGAAGACAACCACGGCATCATATTGGTGGCCATGAACACTGACCATGGCCGCTCTTTTGGCTGGTCGCGCTTTGGTTTCGCAACTTCCGAAATTGCTTGCGGTTTCGCCGCGGGTTCACCCTGGGAGGTGGGTTCAAGTGCCAGTGCAATTGCCAGTGCCACAGCATCGGCAATGTCCTCACAAGGCGAGCTCACACGGTTAAAACGTCTGGTTGAGACCACGGCTCCCTTGTTCCGCACTTCGAGCGAAATAAACCGCTCGCTCAACGCGTCCTCGACCACAACTATCGTTGTCGTACGGATAACTTCCGGTGCCGCAATACGTGCCTGCAATCGGGAAGCGAGGACCTTTTGATCGACGCACCCATCTCCCGGGATCACACGCAGGTGCGTGCTGTCCCACTCGGCCGTCGGCTCATCGGCACGTGAGCTCGCGCCGGCAATCGAAACAACGATCGCGGCGGCAAGGATAATGAGAATCGAATCAATCGGCTTCAGGGTCGTTAAGGATAACTCGAATACGGTGCGCAAAAGTCCCCGAGGGAAACGTTTTGACGAAAAGCGTCGCTCGTCGTCGCGCCTCGTCGTGCCTGCCCGTTGCGTTGAGTGCAAGGATTGTCATCGCCTCGCGTTCTTCGCCCAGCATCCCACCCGGAAACGTGCGCATGCCCTCTTTTGCGAGTTTCAAAGTCTGTGCCGGATCGACATCTAGTGCCGCCCGCATACGCTCCACCAAATCGATCTCGTCCCGCAAACGATCGTCTTTGGTTGGAGGCGCAGCGGTTCGCAAACTTGGCTTTGTTCTTGGTGCCGCTCGAATCTCTTGATTGGGTATCGAAGGGGCCTGAACGGGAGGCGTATGCGAATTTTCCGGGCACGAGAGGAGGGAGGTTGTGCCCGTCTCAAGAATCTGCGGGGGACCACAGGGTCCTTCCAGCGATAGCGTTCCGCTGAGCACACGCACCGACGGATTGGCGTCCGACTCCAGTTCAAAGTGAGCGCCGCGCACCTTGAGCGTGAACGTCCCGGACGTGATCTGCCAGGGTCGTTCGTTGCTTGCGTGGATCTGACCGGTGGCACGACCGTGCAGCAATGATAACCGCACCACGGTGCGATCCAGCGCGTCGATGCGTCCCTTTGCGCCCGATGCGAGTACGAATGCCGAGTCGTTCTCACGATAGAGTTCAAGGGGTTCGGTTTCGCTTGCGACGACCAATGTCCCGACGACGTTCCTCGCGGGAGGCGCCGATACACGCCAGGCAAAAACAAGCAACCCGCCCAGTATCAAAACGGACGCCGGATAAAGTGGCCGGTGCCAAAAAGCGACGCGTGAAGGCGATCGATCCGCGCGTTGCAAAAGCCTTGACCGAACTTCGTCCGTGACACGAGGTCGATCGAACGCAGTTTTCAACTCGGTGGACCACGCAGAGGGCGAGTCGTCATTGTCAGTGGGAATGTTCTTCACGGCTCGCCTTTTAACTCCTGTAACCAGTCCCGAAGCAGCAGATGCTTTTGCGCAAGCCTTCGAAAGCGGGTGTTTCCGGCCGATATTTTACGCTTCGCAGTTGCCAGCGAAATGCCACAGGCCTCGGCAATTTCTTGAAGGTGTAGGCCTTGGACCATCCGAAGCACAAACGGAATGCGCTCGTCCGAAGGAAGCCGGTCCAGTACGCTGTAGGCGGCACGAAGGGCTGCGCTTATCTCGGGGCCTGGCCACATACTTGGGACGGGCACGTCGTACCAGTCTCGCGTTCCCAACAATCGGGCGAAACGTCTGCGACGAATAAACGTCCTGGCTTTGAATACCGCGATGCTCGATAGCCAGGCCCGAAGGGCGATGGGATTTTTCAGTCTTTGAATCGACTCAATCGCCGTGACGAAGACGTCATGTAGAATATCCAGGACCTCGGGCTCGCCACCCAGAATGTGGAATAGGATGTTGTGAATGTGGCGTTCGTGTCGATCGAACAGCTGGGCGATCGCAACTTGGTTGGCCGCTCGAACGCCCGTCACGAGTGCGATGTCGGGAAAAAACTCATCCGACGCCTTGTCGTCGACGAGCGATCCCGAAACGGTTTCGAGTTGCTTTTTCAGCACGAGGATTCCAACAGGATCAGTCTGCAACACGAACGGTCCCATCCTCAACGAAAGAGTGGCCTGTGTGCTGATTTGAACGGTCATGATTGCAGAAAGGTCGATCCCACGTCTCCTCTGCGAGCGATCAAGTGCTTGAGCTTGGGAAAACGGCTCACCCAAAATAGTTGAGCCGCTTTCAAACCGCCGTGCACTTGACCTCGAATGCAGAATTTCAATCGCAACGAGCAAGTGTCGAATGTGGTCGCAGCATTGCGTCAGTTCGCCCGGCGGAGGGCCCATCTTTCAGCGGTGTTGCCCCTGCTGTTGGTGGCCTGTTCAGGGTCGGTTAGCGATCCTGTCAAGTCCGCCACGGGCGGGCGCGGTGCAGAGGAAGGTGGCCAGAACGGCGATTCCACGGGCAACGGCACCGCGGGAGACAATGAAACCGGGAACGGCGGAAAAGGTGGAGGCGGTGCTGCGCCTGCAACCAGCAGCGGAGGCACCGGGGGAAAAACCGTGCCAGGCATTCCCGTTGACGCCAAAGATCGAGTCACGGTGCCAATCGAGGTTTTCGGAAAGGACGGTACCGTAAAGCAGATTACGGTTGCCGCCAATGGTGCAACGGTTGGCGCCGCCCGGCAGTTGTGGCTGAAGGTGCACAACGTCCGTTACGCGACCAAGGCAAGCGTTCAGGTCAACGGTTCGCCCTGGGTTCAGTTGAGCAACAACACGGTTCGGATCGAAGGCCCGGGTAAGGCTTTTGGCGGCAT
Organism: Myxococcales bacterium; assembly: GCA_043759805.1. GTDB lineage: Bacteria > Myxococcota_A > Polyangia > Fen-1088 > Fen-1088 > JAWXBF01. The sequence continues at coordinate 27,369 of JAYUPZ010000537.1, forward strand.
CGGCGGAGGCTTTGCTGTTCTATCGCTTTCGTTTGACTTGCCTGCGGGCACCGTGGTGGCCGGCGCCAACACGATTCGATTCCGATTCGACAAAACCAATGGCCTGTCGATGGGCTATCGCGTTCTGGGTGTCGACTTTCTCGACGGAAGTGGCGCGCATCTGTTGCCGTCCGCCATGTTCGTGGAAGACGATCCGGGCCTTTGGAAGGCGCCAAATGGTTCTAGTGCTACGAATGGAAAGACGCTGTGGCAAACGGTTTCACTCACCGAAGGCCCTTCGTCGACCACAAAGTTGAAGGCCCGTTGCAGCGACTGTCACGCGGAAGACGGTCGAGATCTCAAATACTTTGGGTACACGAACCTCTCCATTGTCGAACGCTCAAAGTTTCACGGTTTGACGGATGTGCAGGGCAACGACATCGCAGCGTACATTCGAGCAGCGGGCGTTGGCATTCATGGCCGCCCCTGGAATCCACCCTTTCAACCCGGTGTTGGCCTTACCAGTCGCCCGGTTGAGGCGTTCTCGGCCGGTGCGGGTGTCGATTCCGTTGTGGACGAAGATGCCACGCTCGCCGCAGTCTTTGCGAAGGGCTTTGATCGCTCGTCCCTGGCGGAAGGAAACGCACTACGGCGCTTTCCTCTGAGTGACTTTCCGGTAGGCCTTCAGTTGCCGGATTGGAACCACTGGTTACCTGAAATTCATCCCAAGGACGCCATTGGCGACGCCTTTGAATCGAACATGGCGAACGTGCGCTTCAAGGCATTGCGCGATCGTCTGACAGAAAAATCAAAGTCACCCACGGCGCTCGCGGAATATCTAAAAAATACCGGCAATGCGCCGTTCCTGTTCCCCGGTGGAGGCGCACGAAACGATTTCAACGGCTGGCGAGATGGGCTGTGGGATCTGCGGGTCACCGTCCTCGGCCTATCCGAGGAGCAAGAAGCGACCACGCCCTGGACCGACCTCGTGGCACGTGAAGTTTACGCCACGGCCGTATGGGGACAGGTGAAAACCTGGGAGTTGATGAACAAGTATGGTCTCGAAGATTACGCCGCGAAGGTTTACCCCATGGGAGAGTCGCGCTCCTGGTTCAGCGAGCGGCACCTGTTTGATACCTCGCCGTTCTTGCAAGGGATCCGTGGCGGCCCCAAGTGTCCGCTGGAACCTTGCAACGGTGCGCTGGCGTCCGACGAAAGATGGTCCGGCAGTACGATTGGTAACACACAGCTCAACTACGACTACCTGAGCAATAGCTGGTATCACTTGCAGCTTTCTCTCAACGGGGGACAGCGAAACTGCGGCGGGCACCAGTGTACCGACTATGGTTATGCCTATGGGTTCTTGTACGGCTTGTTCGACGCCACCGGTGGATTCTACGAAGGCGGTCGGCGGTTGCTGTGGGGCATCAAGGCCATGGAAGAGCGTGATACGAATCTTGGCCCCGCACTGTACAATGGTTTCAGTTTCGCGACCTCGAACCCCTTGCGACCGATTGGTCTCGGGCAGACCGGTGTTGTGGCCTGGTGGGGAGATACGAAAAAGCCCAATCGGCACAAGGCGCTTCAGGCGACGGTTCAGGTTTGGGCCGAGAAAATCGGCACATGGTCGGTCGAACAATGGCGCACTGCAAACTACGGTCAAACGGAAGACGGAGCGAACTTCATGGACGCCAATCGTGTCGTCGGCGATGGATCGAACGAAACCCAATCGCGCAGTCTTGGCGATGGATTGTTTGGATCGCTGTCTGAACTCAAGTCGGTGAAAATTCATCCCGCTGTCGTAAACGCACTCGCACGATTCGGATTGGCGATGTGGCCAAAGAATGCCTGGATGGCCGAAGGCGTTGCACCCTCGGGAACCGCACCGGCCGTACCGACGCTTCGCTCGGCCCCTGGTGGTGTTACGGTTACGTGGTCAGCGGTTTCAGGTGCGACTTCGTATAACGTTCATCGAGCCAGCTCTGCGCAAGGTCCGTGGTTGACCGTGGCGTTGCTGCGCACGTCGGCCACCCTGACGGATGTTCCGCCGGCCACTGGAAAGACCTATCACTACGTCATCTCGGCCAATGGTGCTGCCACGGAATCGGCGCTGTCTTCTGCGGCCTCGGTTTCGTTTTAGGAGTCCACCGCATGAAGTCAGCCACCGCTCACACCGTTCTCTTGTTTATTGGACTCACCAATGGTGCTTGCACGGGCGCCATCGGTACCAGCAATAGCACCAATGGCCCTAGCGGAATTGGCGATCCTGACAAACCTGGCGCTACAGAGGACGGCGCGATTAACGGCTCGCAGCCGCCGTCAACCGCCGTTCTCCGGCGAATCACAACCGCGCAGTATCGCAACACAATTGCCGACATCTTTGGCAGAGACGTGGTATTTCCCATGCTGGAGCAAGAGCCAGCCTTGCTGGGTTATGCGTCTGTAGGGGCGTCAAGCGTGGGAACGTCTCCGGTGGGCGTCGAGCGATATCAAGCCGCAGCGACCGCTGTAGCATCAACAGTGTTCGCAACACCAAGTCGACGTTCCCGATTGGCTCAATGCACGCCCACGAAGGCAGACGATTCGGGCTGCGCCGCGTCCATACTTTCCCGCCTGGGTCGATCGCTCTATCGTCGACCGCTCAGCACATCGGAATCAGAACGACTCGTCGCACTCGCAATCCGTATTGCCCGCGATCACAAAGATTTTTGGAAGGGCATCGAGTGGGCCACCGCTGCGCTCCTGCAATCACCGAAATTCCTTTACAGATCCGAGTTTGGAACAGCCTCAAGTGGGGCAATTCGACACTTTGATGGTTTCGAACTTGCTTCGCGCCTGTCCTTCTTTGTGTGGAATGCAAGTCCGGACGAAGAGCTTCTCGACGCTGCTCAGCAAGGCAAGCTTCAGACTGCACTAGAAGTACGCGACGAAACCCATCGTTTGCTCTCGTCTGACAAAGCGCGACGCGGGTTCCGCTCGTTCTTTCAGGAGTATGTGCACCTGGATGATTCTTCTGTGGCAGCCGCTGCTGCCAGCACGGTGGCCATTCCAGCAAGCCTCTACATGGCCGCCCGGGAACAAACATTGCTGACTCTGGAGAATGCGTTTTTTGAGCAAGAAGATGACATCTCTGAAGTCCTAGGCAGTCCCGTCACCTTCTTGAACCGCGAGTTGGCACAGCACTATGGAGTGCCAACGCCCGCGGGGGATGGGTTTTCCCGCGTGAACTTGCCGCCAGATGGCATGCGTAAGGGCGTTCTCGGGCACGCTTCGCTGCACATCAAGTTTTCGAATCAACCCAATTCCGCGCCGACGGCCCGGGGCAAGTTCGTGCGTGAGGCATTTTTGTGCCAGGGCGTGCCACCACCGCCGCCCAACGTGGACGAGCTTCCCGTGCCCATATTGGATCGGCCAATCACGATGCGCGAGAGGCTAGAGGAACACCGTAGCAATCCCGCGTGCGCCAGTTGTCATGCATTGACCGATCCGGTTGGTCTTGGCCTTGAGAATTTCGATTCAGTCGGGAAATACCGCGACAGAGAAAACGGGCTCGTGATTGATCCGTCTGGTGAACTGGACGGTGATACGTTTGCGAACCCTGGTGAGATGGCAGATTCCATTGGTCGCCATCCGCAACTCGCTGGCTGTTTCGTGCGCCAACTTTACCGCCATGCCACGGGCGAAGCCGAGCCAGAAAACGCGCCAGTGTTGGACGATTTGGCGCGACGATATGTTGGCACCGAAAGGTCGCTCGTGGATTTGATATCAGCGCTCGTCACAACGGATGCTTTTCTCACCACGAAAAGCCCACGTTAACGAGTGGTTGTCTGCAAGGGGGTACAAACAATGAAGACCATATTGAATCGACGCCGCGTTTTGAGGGGAATGTTTCAAGGGACAACAATCGCCGTGAGTTTGCCTCGACTCGAGATGATGTTGAACAACAACGGCACCGCATGGGCACAAACTGGAAATCCCGTTCCACGACGGTTTGGCGTATGGGCCAAAGCCAATGGTGTTCACATCGATGACTGGGTTCCCAATCAAACCGGCAAGGCCT
>JAYUPZ010000538.1:0-6301 GCA_043759805.1 Myxococcales bacterium
TTTTCAGTGACTTGCGCCGGGAACCTTTAACATTGTTCTGTCGTCTAACGATGGCATGGCAAAGGCCGCCTTCATCAAATGAACGAAAATGAAGCCCACCCGGTCGCACCTCAAACATCGATTGATCTCGATGCTCAACGAAGTTTGATTGCGCGCGCCCAGGGCGGTGATGTCCCGGCATTCCAGACGCTGATCGGGCAACACATCGATCGGGTTCGCCGCTACGCCCGCGCGTTTGCACAGAATGATGCTGCCGCCGACGATCTCGCTCAAGACGCCATCATCAAGGTGTACAAGTCCATCAACAGCTATCGGTTCGCTTCGGCCTTCTCGACCTGGCTCTATGCGATCGTTCGAAACGTATTTCTGGATGAATTGAAAAGCCGTGCGCACCGCAATCGCGCGGTTGAAGACAGTTATACGGTTGGGACGCACGATCAGGTTGATCTGGATGGCAACGCTCCCAATCAACCCGATCACAGACTGGAACAGGAACAGGAACGCCGCCGGGTGTGGGCCGCCATCGAACAATTGCCCCCCGAGTTTCGCGGAACCATCGTCATGTTCGATATCGAAGGGATGTCCCATGACGAGATCGCGGCCATCGAAAAGGTTGCGCTTGGAACCGTCAAGTCTCGGTTGAACCGGGCCCGTGAATACCTGCGTCGATTGTTGGTGTCCGAACGGAACCCTGAGCGATCCGATCTCGTCCAACCCAATGAAGCCCCCCTGGCACCGAGAGGCAACCGATGAATCCCAAAGATATGAATCCCAACGGCGACGCGGATCTCAGCCGTCGCCTGCGCGCGCTGCGGACGCCCGTTGAGGATCTGCCCGGGCACGATTTTCAGATGGCACTGCATCGCAAGCTGGTTGCCGCAGGACCGCCGGATCCACAAGGTTGGTTCGAACGCGTGCGCCAGTGGTTCGGAGACCATCCCGCGCTCGGTTGGCCTGCGGTGGGCGTCGCAACCGGAGCGGCAACCTTCGCGCTGTTAATGGTGATGCAGCAGGCGCCCGCCGAAGTGTCCACGACCGGGATGACAACGACAATCGTGGCGAAACCGAAAGTCGCGGAAGTTGAACTGTCCCCTGCCCTCGCCCACAGCGTGCCCTCGTCGCGAACTGCGGTTATTCACCTGAACTTCACTGCCGAAGTTCGCGTCGAAGACGTTACCTTTGAGGTGGATTTGCCCGAAGGATTGTCGTTTTGGAGCAAGGGCGAAGCAATGGCCGAACGGCGCTTCCGTTGGCCCGGATCCCTGGAGGCTGGTGAAAACGTATTACCGATTGCCGTACGCGGTGAAAAGCCAGGACTTTATCGCGTCAGGGCCCGCGCAGAGATAGCGGATCAGGTGATCGAACAGGAGATTTTGCTTCAGGTTGAAGGTGCATCATGAAACGCTCCGCCTCGACAATGGCGACCCTGGCGATGCTGATCCTCAGACATCTGGGTGTTGCGTTTGGTGACGAAACCCGGCCCGCACGCATCGAGGAGCGTCAGGAGGCGCGCGAGGCGAGACAAGACGAGCGACAAGACCGACGGCGGGTGCGGGCCGGTCGTACGACGGTGACCGTTGTCGACGACGGAGAAGCCTTTGACGATGTGATTAGTCGAATTCGGACGGAACGCCGGCAGCAAAAGGCTGATCCGACAACAACCCGGTCGGATAACGTAGAAAAGCCCCTCCCCGTCGAACGAGTCAGGATGGGTGGTGCTGAGCCCACTACGAGAGAGCGCCGCGCAGAACTGCGATTGCAGCGGCGCGATCCCACGCGTGTCCGTGAACAACGGCAGCGCATTCGTGAACGCGTGCGAGAAATCAAAGCCAATCGAGTTGGCTCATCCCGACAACCACCCACCCCTGTGCAACGTCCTTCACGATGAGTCGAACTCGGGGCCAGTCCCTGCTGCTCGCGATCTCGTTTGCTCTCCTTGGGCCTGACCGCGCCTGGTCGCAATCTGCGACACCGCAAGACGATCTGGATCCGCTCGACGGAGCACGAACGTTGATGAAAGCGGGTGACTTTGATGGTGCGGCGTTTCGCGCCATCGCAAGATTGGACGAACGGCCTGGCGACGGTGCTGCGTTTTTCGTGCTGGGCATGGCGCGCTTTCGTGCCACACGATACGAAGAAGCATTGCGAGCGTTTGCAGCCGCCCGTCAGGCCCCAAACCCACCCTCCAAGGGATCGCTATACTTCAACGAAGCGGCAACGTACTACGCCCTTGAACGCTATGCCGACGCCGAACAGGCCTTTGTAATGGCCGCCGAGTTTGCGACGGAACTTTCGACGCTTGCCTTGATAAACGCCGGACAGGCCGCCGTTGACGCACAAACAATCCCCCGGGCAAAACAACATCTTGCGCAGGTGCAACGGGCCGCCAATCGGGACGCGTTCAAAGACGATATCGAGGACTTGCGATCGGATATCGAGGAAGCAGACGCGTTGGAGCTGGAGGCACACATCGACGCTGCGCTGGACGGTGGCGGTCGGGCCACGCGGGAAGGAAAAGCAAAGGAGGCAATCGCGCTTTACCAAAATGCAATCGCCGATGCTGAAGCCCGAGGCGCCAATGCGCTGGATCGGGCCGAACTCGAATTCGCCCTGGGATTGACGTACTACCGCCAGCGAAACTTCGATCTGGCACTGCCACCCTTGGAACGGGCAGCGTCACTTTCAAGCGACGATCCCGACTTTCACTATCAGGCCGCCATGGCCAACTACCGACTGGATCGCGCCGACGAAGCCCGCGCTCATTTTGATCGCGCGATCCACTTGAAGATAGAACCCGAAACGGCTGCACTCGTGCAAACCTATCGAGCCGCCTTGGGATGGGGGCTGTCGGCACAAGACACGGGGTTGGTGTTACGCGCGCAGGCGGGCTCCGGGTACGACTCGAACGTGTTGCTCATGGGAGGTCTGCGCAGCGACGTCGTCAACGCGGAATACGGGGACAAGGAAAGCTTTTTCTTCACGACAAGCGCCGAGGCCGTTTACACCCACAAATGGCGGGATGCGTTCACTTTGCAAGGAAGCTACGCCCTCGATCAGATCGCCTATTCGAGTCCCGATGCGGATGCCTTTAGTCTTCAGGTGCACAACGCATCGGTTTTGAGTGAAACCGTGACAGGCGCATTTCACGCGGGATTGGGTCTGTCGGGCGAATATCAAATTGCGGGCATCGAAACCTTCACGCCATTCCTCTCGGTGTTCTCATTATTGCCGTCGATTGGATTTGAAGAAGGACATTTCACCAGTACCTGGCTTGAGCTGCGAATGGCAAGAAAGAACGCGCTTGACCCTGACTTTGACCTTTACGAAGGCACCCGCCGCGAACTACGGCTGACGCAACGGTTCCGATACCGAAGCACAAGGACAAACGTTTCATTGCGTTCCCGGCGAGAGAACATTGGCACCAACGAACTCGATCTCGGGGAGGTTCGACAATATCTGACCGGCATCTATACCGTCCCGTATTCGTACCACTCGAATGCGGCTACGCTCAGCGGAACCGCCACGCCGTGGGGGCAACTGCGTTTGTCGGTAGATCTCAGTTTTGAGAGAATAGTTTACCAGGGCGACAATGTGTTGCGGGTCTCGGGGCCTTTCGGGCGCGGCAACGAAATGCGTTTGCGGCGAAAAGACAACCGCATTGCCACCGCCATCAGCGTCGCTTACCCACTTGGCGACTACGTTGACCTCGGAATTCGCTACGACTACGTGGGCAACGGCAGCACGGTTGAGTTCGCTTTCGACGACAAAAACTTCGAGAAACACACGGTCGGTCTTGAACTGTCAATCGACTATTGAGAACGACCGCACGGCAGGTGGTCAAAAGACGCAGATGTGATCTGTACCGCTTTTGGGACAAACCGTGACAGCAGTGTCAGATTTTCGGACAATTCACTCGATGCGGCATTGGCCAACTGCCTGAAAACACTACCGCCTGAATCTGGCACGGTACTTGAAGCATCCAAAGTACTGAAGGAGCAGACCATGTCGAGCAATCACAAGGTGGGCCGGTCGGAATCGGATTGGGAAGACAATGAATCCCGCTCGGTTGCGGAAGTGATGGGAACACACCTGTTCACGGTTACGCCTGACACCGGTGTTGCGGCCGCCCTTCGGCTAGCCGACAAAAAGAAGGTCAACTTCTTTCTTGTAGTGGATGACGGTGGTTTGACCGGAATTGTTTGTGATCGCGATCTGCACTCGGCGCGGTCGGGCACGATGGTGTCCGATTGTATGAGCTCTCCCGTGTTGTGCATCTCGCCCGAAACCACGGTAGACGAGGCGGAAGGGATCATGGACGAGAACGCCGTCGATTGTTTGCCCGTCGTGACCGGGCAATATTTGGTTGGCATGGTGACTCGTGAAACCTTGAACCGACTGGACGTGGCATCGGTGCGTCGCCCGAGCACCAGTAACTTGAACTGTGTTGCCTGTGGTTCTTCGTGGAGGGTAACCCGAGACTTTCGCTCGAACTGCATCCCTTTGTGCGGCGGATGCCTGGGTATCGGAGAGGCGCCAACGAAACGCCACGGCAACTAACGTCCGAATGTGTCGTCGCCTCGGTCCATCGCGTCTAGCAAAGATTGAGCGGAAGCCCGTTGGCTAGCCATGGTTTTCGGTGCCGCCTGTATAAAAGCAACCAGCATCAAGCGGCCTTCGTTCTTGCGGGATTGACGCAACAGCGCCTCGGCCAAAAGCAGCTGGGCGGCAACAAAGTCCGGCTTAATATGTAGCACATCTCTCGCAGCCTGTTCGGCGGCCATCGGGTTGTTGCGCCGAAGCTCAAGGAATGCACAAACGAATGTCACCTCGACACGTCCCGGTGCGGCGTCGTGCGCGCGTTCAAGTTCACCACTGGCCGCGGCGTGCTCTCCCAGTTCTATCAGAACCGTCGCAAGCCCGAGCCGGGCATCAACATCTGACGGATCCGCATGAAGCGCACTGCGAAAGGATTCTGCTGCGGCCTCGGCGTGTCCCCCGGCCATCAAGATTTCGCCCCGTGCACGGTGAGCCAGGGCGTTTTGAGATTCAAGATCGAGCGCCCTTTTTGCTTCTGCTTCCGCATCGGCAGGCCGACCCAAACGCGCGAGCACAAGTGCGAGTGCCCCGTGGCCGTGGGCATCGTGCGGTTGCACCTCAACCAGTTTTCTAAGGTGCCACTGCGCCGTCTCAAGTTGCCCTCGACTGAGTTCGGTCTGCCCTGCACCCAACCTTGCCGCGGGGAAACCCGGATCAATAACGAGAGCCTGAGAGAAGTGTTTTGCGGCCAGCGGATAGTTATGCCGTTCAAACTGAATCCAGCCCAGGTTCACGTGGGCTTCGGCAAAGTTTGGGTCTATCGAAAGCGCGCGGCGAAAAAGCGTTTCCGCCAGCAACGTGTCTCCGCGTGTCTTTGCCACCAAGCCGAGCCCATTGTGAGCCTCGGGAAGTCGGGGTTCGTATTCAAGCGCCAGTGAAAACAGACCGGCCGCGCGATCAAATTCAGACTCGGTAAGTGCCTCGGCACCACGGCGCTGAAATTCGATAGACTTGGGGTGAAGCGGCCGTTGTGTGTGAGAGCATCCAACAAGGTGGATCGTGCAAACCAACATCAGACACACACGCATCGGGAGCATGTTTCGTTATCGACAGCCGAGTACGCAGGTTGCGTCGATTTTTCCGGATGGTGCGATTTGAATCGTGATTGCGCCCGACTGGTCGGTTCGCAACAGTCGGATCGGCCGTGTCTGGTACCGTTCGAGAACTTCGCCATGGGGAAAGCCGAAGCGATTGTTGACGCCATCGGAAATGATCGCGATGGATGGCGCCACCGCATCGAGAAACGCTGCCGATGACGAGGTCCGGCTTCCGTGATGCGGCACTTTGAGCAGGTCCGCACGTAAGCCAGCCTTTCCGAAAAGACCCGCGCGATCGCGCCCGCAAAGCTCGGTTTCACCCGCGTCCTCGACGTCGCCCGAAAACAACACGCTGCGACCCCCGAACGACAGCCGAACACTCAGGGACGCATCGTTGGCACCGAGACCCTCGGGTCGGCCAATCGCGTCGCGCCAGCCACCGTTGCCATCGGGCGAAGAAAGCACGGGTCCGAGCGGTTCGAGTGCAAGCCCGTCGCGAGACATCGGCACCGGAACGGGCATTTGCACGCCCTTTTCTCGGCCACTTTTTACCATCGCATCGAATACCTCACTTTCTCCGGGAGCAACGGCCGCCCACAAGGTGGTGATCTCGAATCGCTCCAGAACGTGCACCAGGCCGAGCATGTGATCTGGATGCGCATGAGACA
>JAYUPZ010000539.1:0-2986 GCA_043759805.1 Myxococcales bacterium
CGACGGCAAGCTGCGCGAGATCAAAGTGCTGAGGAAACTGGGCTACGGGCTCGACGAGGCAGCAGTAAACGCCGTGCGAAAGTTCAAGTGGAAGCCGGCGCTTGGCAACGACGGCAAAGCTGTTGCATTTCGTATTCAATACAACTACACGTTTCGGCTGCCGCGCTGAACTCAAGTTCGGGCCCCAAAACCCCGAAATTCAACAGGTTGTCCTCGCTTTACATGAGATGCCAACGGGGGATATCCTCCCCTCCGGACAGGTCCCAAAAAGAATCCACCATGTTGCTAAAAAAACGCCTGCATCTTCTCACCGCGCTCGGATCCTCGCTTGCAATGGGCCTTATCCTTGCGGAAGCCGCGTTCGCGCAGGCGCCGATCGATAAATCCCTCGAGGTGCAGCTTTTTCAAAACGCGATCGGTCCGCGCAACTACCTCACGATTGATTCGGCGCGCGTGCCCGAGCACATGCTCTTCGGAGCAGGCCTCATGCTCAACTATCAGAGCTCGCCCTTCTCACTTTACACCGTCGACTCCGACAAGAACCTGCAGGAACGGGTCAGCGTCGTGGGACAGCAGTGGAACGCCGAGTTGTTGGCCGGCATTGGCCTCCTCGGTCGCGCACAAATTGGTTTCGCGCTTCCTGTCACGCTATCGATGCAAGGCGACAACTTTACCAACATGGGAACGCCCTCGGGTAGCTCGATCAAGGGCGCGGGTATGGGCGATCTGCGGGTCGAAGGTAAGTACCTGATTGCGCAACGACCCGTCGGTGAAGATGGCGTTGATGGTGACATCTACTTCGCCGCGGTCGGTGGACTCACGCTACCCACGGGTGATGACGGCAAGTTCCTTGGCGACAAGACGGTCACGGGTCGTGTGAAATTGGTTTCGGAATACGTCATCGACGACTTTCGCGGTGCCGCGATGTTCGGCGCGCTCTTGCGTGACACAACAAAGACCTTCAAGGCCGAAGTGGGCCATCAGTTGCTGTTCGGTGCAGCGGCGGAATACCGCGTTCATCGACAGATCGCTCTCGTCGGCGAATGGTTTGGTCGCAACGGCTTCTCCAACTACGTCGACGAGTCGCCCATGGAGGTAGACGGCGCAGTACGTTTGAACGTGTCGAGCATGATCGCGCTGACCTTTGGCGCAGGTACCGGCATCATCAAGGGCATTGGCAGCCCCAAATACCGCGGATTCCTCGGCGCTTCGTTTCACCCCGACTTCCGCGATGCCGATGGTGACGGCGCCTACGATATCGACGACCGTTGTCCTGATTCGAAAGAGGATCGGGACGGCTTCAAAGATTCGGATGGTTGTCCCGAGCAGGACAACGACGGCGACGCTTTGCTTGATGCGCAGGACAAATGTCCGGTTGCGGCCGAGGACGTGGATCAGTTCGAGGACGAGGATGGTTGCCCCGAAGAAGACAACGACAAGGACGGCGTACCCGACCTGAATGATCCGTGCCCGAACGCCGCGGAAGATGGCGCCGGTGTTCGCCCCAAGGATGGTTGTCCATCCACGGTCGAAGATACGGATGGCGATGGCGTCGTCGATGCGAAGGACAAGTGCGCCGACGAACCTGAAGATCGTGATGGCTTCGAGGACACAGATGGATGCCCCGATCTCGACAACGACGAAGACGGCATTCCGGATCAATTCGATGGCTGCCCAACCGCCGCTGAAGACGCGGACGGCTTCGAGGACGAAGATGGTTGTCCGGAACTCGACAACGACAAAGACGGCCTTCCGGACGCGTCCGACAAGTGCCCGGCTGAGGCCGAGACCCTGAATGGCAACAAGGATGATGATGGCTGCGCCGATCCAGGTGCTGAACTTGTTGTGGTAGCGGATGCCAACATCGAGTTGCGCGAACGATTCAACTTCAAGGGCACCGCGTTGCGGCCCGGTGGTCCCGATCTCGTCAAGATGGTGGGCCTCGTGTTGAGTGGCCACCCGGAGTTCACGCTCGTACGACTCGAGGTCACGGCGGGCACAGAGGCCGAGGCCAAGGGTCGTGGCGAGGCGATTAAAAACGCACTCGCAGCAGCAGGGGTTGATGGCGCACGCCTGAAAGTGGTCGCCAAGGTTGGTCGAGCGGACGTGAAAATCGTCGTCGAAACCGTAGCACCAGCCAGCGAGGCGGCCCCCGCTGCTGCCGATGGCGCCACGCCCTGAAGTCAAACGGGATACCGTGAAAATTCAGGGGTGGGCACTGTCGGATGTGGGGCGAACCCGCGACCACAACGAAGACAGTTTTGTCAGCAACAACGACCTTCGGCTCTTCGCGGTGGCCGACGGAATGGGCGGTCATCTCGGTGGCGAGCGCGCGAGCCGCATGGCGGTTGAGATACTTGAAGACGAGGTTGGCCGCGCCCTGACCCTCGCAGTCCCGGCCACCAAACCCACGCTGCTTGAACCCCCGGGTAAAAATCCCGTGGCAATTGCGTTGCGAAAGGCCGTGGCCGAGGCAACCCGATCCATTTGGGATCTGTCGCAACGCGATTCCGAGTTGAGTGGCATGGGTACCACACTTACAGGTCTGCTGTTGAGTGATACGAAAGCAATTATCGCGCACGTGGGCGACTCGCGTGCCTACTTGTTCAGGCACGGAAAAGTACGACAACTCACCGACGATCACTCCTGGATTGCGGAGCAAGTTCGAGCGGGTCTCCTGTCCGCGGACGATGCGCTCACGTCGCGGTTTCGAAACATCATCACGCGATCCGTCGGCTTCGAGCAAAGTGTGAACCCCGACATCATCACGCTCGCAGTCGAAGCGGGAGATTGCTTCTTGATGTGTTCCGATGGTCTATCGAATCACGTGACGCCCGATGACATGTCCGAGATCCTTTCGACGCGTTTCTATGTCGAGGCGCCCCAAGCTCTCATTGATCTGGCCAACGATCGTGGCGGCGATGACAACATCACCGCGGTGGTGGCGTACGTGGGCAACCAAAGCGGGAATTAGCGAAGCGTCCTC
>JAYUPZ010000540.1:0-2983 GCA_043759805.1 Myxococcales bacterium
GTCGGCGTAGGCGTGCGCCTTCTTGCGGTGGTTTACAGGCCACCGGCGTTCCGCCCGCATTGTCGTCGGTATTGTCAAAGGTTCCGCCTTGCGATCCTCCTCCGGTTCCGGCTCCTCCCTTGTTGGAACCCGTGGATTCGAGCGAGTCGATGGTACCGGTGCATGCCATCGCGAGTAACCCACCGCAGAGCCAAAGGGCTGCGCCAATCGACGGATTGCGGGTATTTGCAGTCATGTCGTCTCAATCAGTGGCGAGACCTTGCGGAATCAGCTCACGGATTTTTCCCGAATCCCTTTATTCTGCCCGAGTCATGTCGGCTCGTCTTGCCATTTCGCTCGGTTTGCTCGGGCCTTTGCTCGGCCTTGGCTGTGAATCGGGCGACATTTTTGTGGCGCTACCCGTGCGGACACCCGTCATCGCCCATGGCATGACGCCGACGGGTGAGAATGAAATAGGGGTGCTGTTGGTTGCCCAACGAACCGCGCCGGTCCGTTTCATGGATGGGGTTGCATTGGATTTGGGGTTTGGCTTTCAGGGAATAGGCCGCAAGGTTGTCCCCGATGTTTCGGCGGCCGTGCTCGTTGCGGCTCAGCTGCCGGGCGTCGGCCTCGTTCAAAACTACCAAATCCTTCGACCCGCGATCGAATTCGTGGATTGGACAGACGACGCCTTGTTCGTCGAGGCAGAGCGATCTTTTGAAACAATGGCAAGGGGCATTCGGTTGGCGGGACTCAGAGGCGTGTTTCTTGACCACCAGATCTACGGAACACCGAATGCATGGTCCCTCGCAGAGCAACCAACGGTATCGACCCTGAGTGCGATGGAAGCTCTGGTTCGGCACCGCGCGCGCGGATTGATGGCGGCGTTCGTACGTGGCTATCCAAATGCCGAATGGATCCTCGAATGGGGGACGAGCGAGCTGTGGCGCCAGGTGTGCTACGAAAACGCAACCCTTTCGACCCATCCGTACGGGTTGTATCCGGCCTTTATTGAGGGAATGCGCGACGCCTTGCCATCGGGAGCCCTCGTGGATGGTTATTTGCCCGCTTATCCCTCGAGGGATCCACGGGACTTCGAGACGTTGTCTCATCTCATCGCCGGGCGTCGTGATGCCCTGGAACGATCGTGGCGTTCTGGTATCGTAACACACTGGTACGGGACCGGTCCGGAGAATGGCCCCCGGCGCTGGCCCGATGCGCCCGTTCGTACCTGCGATGACGCAACCTCGCAGCGGCTTTCTGTTCCCATGCGCGTCGGATTTGGCATTCTCCCTGAGTATGGCCAGCTGCCCTTCGATCTTGTGGCAGTGGGATTGTCGGGCGCCGTTTTTGAGCCGACGCGCCTTGCTGATACGCTTGCAGCCGCGATGCGGCAAAGTGAATCGATCGTTTGGCTGCGCGCCGAATTGTTTTCATTTTGGCCGCAGGCCGACGGGCTTCCGCTTTATCCGCAAGTCTACCGGGATGCTGTTGCCGAGGCGCGCCAGCAACTTCAGATGGATCCACTGGGGTTAAAGAATCCATGAGCCGTTTTCCCCCGATTGATCCCACTGATAAGAAGATGGCAACCCCTGCTCCCAGTCCGCTCCGGCCGCAATTGCGCCTGGTCGGTCCCGGCGACAATGCCGCAGGTGAGTACGACGTGGCGGAGGCCTTTCGTCATTTTTCGGCTTACGTTGCCCATATCGCCATCCGAATTCTGGGTCGAGAAGACGATATCGATGATCTGGTTCAGGATGTATTTTGCGAGGCCGTTTCTGGTCTCAAAAAGCTTCGCGAGCCCGCTGCCGCCAAGGGATGGCTGGCCACCGTGACCGTTCGCATGGCGACCCGACGGCTCCGTGTGCGTCGGTTGCGATTGGCCTTGCGCCTCGACGCGCCTGTCGAGGAGGTGGCGTGGCCCGGTGCAAGTCCCGAACAGTCGGCAATGCTTGCGCGTGTTTACCGTCGCCTTGAAAAAGAGCCTGCGCGGCATCGGGCAGCCTGGATCTTGCGGGTCGTTGAAGGTGAGTCTCTGGAGTCTGTAGCACGGATTTGCTCGGCTTCGTTGCCATCGGTCAAACGCTGGATTCGTGGCGTGCAAGATCGCCTGGCGGGGGAGGGAATCGTCAATGTCGGATGAACAAGACAAGATGCAAGCACTATTTGTACCGGTCGAGACCGACTGGAATCACGGGCGCAGTGCACGCGTTGCAAGTCAAATCGATCGGCGACTGAATCGATCTTCGTCTCGTCGCTGGATCCCGGCATCATTGGGTCTGGTGATGGCGGGAGCGTTGGCTTTTGGGTTTGCAACGGAAACCTTCCGTGGTCCTGCCGAGACCGTGTTGCGCTTCGATGATGGTTCGGTGGTAACGCCCCTTTCCAAGGACAGTCGGGTGGAACGCCTGGCATCCACGGATCCGCGGGTTGGTGTTCGCATCAAATCCGGTCCGGTTCATTTCGCCGTCACGCCCAATCCGGCTCGCATCTTCTACGTGGATGCGGGCCCTGTGGTGATTGAGGTCCTTGGAACCGCCTTCACCGTATCCCCTGTTGCCTCTGGAACGCGTGTTTTGGTGGAGCACGGACGGGTTCGCGTCCGTTGGTCAACGGGCAACGTTATTCTCGTCAATGGCGAGTCGGGTACATTCCCGCCACCGGAAACGCTCGCAGAACCGTCCGAACTTGTCCCGACCCCTGTGCCCATCGTTTCCGCGAAGGTGGTTCGTCCGCGACTGGCCGCGAACCGGGTTGCGTGGAAGTCGTTGGCGCAAAGTGGACGATACGAAGAAGCTTTTGTGGAACTCGATCGAAGTGTCCGACACTTCGGTGGCGCGTCGGCGATCGACGGAGCCGAGGCCTTGTTGCTTGCCGCCGATACGGCGCGCCTGTCGGGTCATCCAAGTCAGGCTGTCCCTCACCTGCGTGAACTGGTGCGTCGCTATCCGCACGATCCCCGTGCGAGCCTTGGAGCGTTCACGCTCGGTGTGGTGCTGCTTGA
>JAYUPZ010000541.1:0-6283 GCA_043759805.1 Myxococcales bacterium
CGCCGGGTTTTCGCTGTTCGCGCTCGAGGATGGCCTTGCCGATGCCTTTGAAGAGCGCGGCGTCGCCGCCAACTTTCACAGGAAGAAACAAGGTTGATATGGGTGTGCCGTGTCCGAGCAGGCCCAAGGGGTGCTGCGGGTGCTCGAAATTTAGCAGCGCCACCTCAGGCAACGGGTTGATGCTGACGATCTTGCAGCCGCGTTCAGCCGCCTCCTGCAGTGTGGTCAACATGCGTGGATGGTTGGTACCCGGGTTCTGTCCGATGACAAAGATCGCATCAGCAATGGCGAAATCGTCGAGCGAAACGGTTCCCTTGCCGACGCCGATGCTTTCTTTCAAAGCGGTGCCACTCGATTCGTGGCACATGTTGGAGCAATCAGGAAGGTTGTTCGTTCCAAACTGTCGTACGAAGAGTTGGTACAGAAAAGCAGCCTCGTTGCTGGTTCGACCCGAGGTGTAAAACGAGGCCTCGTCTGGACTAGACAGCGCGTTCAGTTCGGTGCCGATTATCTCGAACGCACGGTCCCAGCCAATCGATCGATAGTGGGTTTCGCCCTCATCAAGGAACATGGGTTCGCCGAGACGGCCCTGCATCCCCAACCAGTGGTCGGATTGCGAAAGCAGCGAAGCCACAGAATTCTCCGCGAAGAATTGCTGCAGGATACGCTTGCGACTGGTTTCCCAGGCTACGGCCTTGACTCCGTTCTCACAAAATTCGGCCATCGGACGCTGGTGATTCGTTTCGGGCCAGGCACATCCCGGACAATCAAACCCACCAGGTTGGTTAATTGCCAGCAGGCTTCGCGTCCCCCGCAGCAGTCCCGGATCAGCCTTCAAATGTCGAAGCGAAGCCACCAGCGCTCCCAGTCCTCCGGCACTTCGGGGCGGCGTTTGTATAACGATTGTTCCGGTGTCGTCGGGCAGGGCACCGTGGTTCGTTTCGCGCTCTTTCATGTTGGCAGTGAAATGCGCTGTTCACCCGAATAGATGTTGTAGCGATCGTTGCGTACAAATCCGGCCAGGGTGATACCGCCCGTCGTGGCCAAATCAACGGCCGCCGTGGAAGGGGCCCCAACGGCAGCCACAATGGGAAATCGAGCCATTCGGGCTTTCTGCAAGAGCTCGAAACTCGCCCGCCCACTCAACATCAATATGCAAGGAGAGCCATCCATTTGGCCTGCCATCAAGCGCGCGCCGATGAGTTTGTCGAGTGCGTTGTGCCGACCGATGTCCTCGTAAAGAGCCAGTAGTTCGCCGTGTTCGGAAAAAAGTGCTGCGGCATGCAATCCCCCGGTCGATGCAAACGTCGCCTGTTGCAACTGCATGCGCTCGGCAAGGGCGTACAGAAGCGTGTAGGGAATCAAGGGTTGCGCGGGCGGAGGACCCGAAGGCGTGGTGTACAAGGTTTCGATGTCGACCTTGCCACAGACGCCGCACGCCCCCGTTTGGACAAATTGGCGATCATGGATTGCTCGCGCTGTTTCGAATCCCGGTCGAAGCTGCATGCTCACACAGTCGTCATCACTCGTGATCCCGACTATGTCGTCTCGGCTCAGGATGATCCCCTCTGAAAAAGCGAGCCCGACTGCCAGCTCGACCTCGTGGCCGGGCGAGCGGAGTGTGATCGTGAGGGGTTGATCGTTGATTAGAATGCGCAGTGGGCGCTCCTCGCAAAGATGATCTTCACGGCGCTCCACCGAGTTTCTCGCAATGGCAACGATGGGTGCGCGCACAACCGTCATTCGTTTGACTCGGGCCGCCACATCATCTCAAAATCGGCGCCCATGGCGGTGACGATCTGTTCGCGAAACCGCGTTTTTAATCGATCAGCGAGTTGCCCCATGCGTTGTTTGGACACCCCGAACCGTTCGCCAAGCACGGAAAGTGAGAGAGGTTCATCGTCACTTGCCAGGTGCAATGACCACACAGCCTGTTCGCGTGGATCGGTCAGCGTTTCTGCGAACCCGTCCATCTGTTGCCGGATCGAGCGTGCAAGCAGGTTGCGATCGGCGTCATCCTCGGGTGATGAAGCGTTGGGATTCGAAAGGCGTTCCTCCAGATCGCCGCCTTCTTCATCCGGGCGCGGTGCAAGAGAAATCTCTCGGCCTGCCAGCATGCTCGATACCTCTTCGATGTCCTTTTCTGCGACGTCCAGTTTGGCAGCAAGCAATTTTGGTGTTACCTCAAATCCCGCCGCCGCGAGCAGGGCCTTTTCCTTGTTGAGGCGGAAGAACAACTTTCGACCCGCACGGGTGTTGCCGACGTGGATGAGACGTGCGTTTCGCATGAGAAAACGCAATACGTATGCTCGGATCCAGTACGCGGCATAGCTGCCGAATCGCGTTCCGAGCGATGGGTCCCATCGACTCACCGCCTCAATGAGGCCAATCGAGCCTTCCTGAAAAAGATCCAACATGCTGGTCCAAGCGCGTCGATATTGATAGGAGATGGTCACCACCAGCCGAAGGTTGTGTACGACCAACTTGCGCGCGGCGTCCTTGTCGTCGCTGTCTCGCACGGCGGCGATCAACAGTCGCTCTTGCTCGTCGGAGAGGCGTGGATAGCGCCGGGCCTCCGCCACAAACTGGGCAATCGGATCACGGCGTGGCGCGAGGGGCGCTGGTCTATCTGCTGGTGACGACAGCGCGTTTGTGGCTTCGAGCAGTGTGTCCGGCTCGTCGATCAGATCGGCGTCGTCGAAGGTTGCTTCGAGTGAGTCTTTTTCCCAGTCATCCGAACTGACAAACTCCGCAACGATGGGCTGTGTTGCTTCCTCCGTGGAGTCGTCTTGCAGGTCACCGTCGTCCGCTACAGCCGGTTTATCCGCCTTCGTTGCGGCGCGTGCCGCTCGGGCTTTGCCAACGGTCGGGGTCTTTTTTACAGCGCGAGCCATGAAACCATCCTGGTATACACCGGGACGTGCAGGTTTTCCGCTCACCCCCGTTTGTCGGGTCGCGCGCCGGTCGCCGGGTTCTGCCGTGGGCTGTTTTCGGAGTGTTTCTGGTCATTTGCCTCGGGAGGGCGCCGCTTGCCACGGGTCACACCCGAACCTCGACGATCTCCGAAATTTCGATCTTGGATGATGCCGTGCAGTGGGAGCTGCGCATCCGCATTTTAGATCTGCTCGATCCCCTGGGGCTTCCGGCGAGTGCCGGGGTGCCAGAGGTAATGAAGGCGAGCGAGGCGGCCTCCCGATACGTGCTCGGGCGACTACGGGTTGCCACCGCGGGTGGACCTTGTAAGGCGTCTGCTTTGCCAGTGCGCCGCGACCCCACGGGTGACGAACCCCGAATCTTGCTTCCGTTGCGTTTCAATTGCGGGACGCGAAGGGGAATCCTTGAACTGTACTACGAATTGTTTTTTGATCTGGATCCCCTGCACACGGGGTTTGCACGAGTGAGCATCGGGGATTCGCCGTCCGCAACCCATCTTTTTCGTTTGGGTGGCGCGCCGTTGTCTCTTTCTGGCGCGCCCGATCTCTGGAAACAGACCTTGCAATACCTGGCGCTCGGCATCGAGCACATCTTCCTCGGCTACGACCACCTGGCCTTTCTCGCCGCCCTTATTCTTGGAACGACCCTCGTGCGACGTTCGCGGCGCGGGGTGGCGGATCCGGCTTTGCCGGAGGCCGCGACGCGCCGACAGGCACTGGGGGAAACCGTGCGACTTATTACGGCGTTCACCGTCGCCCACTCCATCACGCTGGCGGCTGCGGGCCTTGCCGTGACAAACATTCCCATCGACTGGGTAGAACCAGCGATCGCGTTGTCCGTGGCATACGTTGGTTTCGAGAATCTTGTCCCTCGCATTGCCCGGCGCCGCTGGCTTTTGACCTTTGGTTTTGGCCTTGTTCACGGCTTTGGTTTTGCAAGCGTATTACATGATACTGGATTGCCAAGGACAGGCCTTTTGCGATCGCTATTGGCCTTCAATCTGGGCGTTGAACTTGGGCAACTTGCGATCGTGAGTGCGGTCCTTCCGTTCATCATCTGGGCTGCGACCCGCAATCCAGGGCGATTCGAGCGATGGGGTCTCGGGGTTGTGTCCGCAGGGATTGGGATCGCCGGTATTGTCTGGTTTGTTCTGCGTGTCGTTTAGGCGCAACAGGCGCGATACCCGTCGATTGCAGACAGAAGCGCGCGCATCTGTTCTGCCGTACCAACCGTGATGCGAATCCGATCGGTTAATCCTGGTACATTAAAGAAACGAACCAAGACACCGTTGCTTTTAAGTTGAGCGTAAGCTGCAGCGCCGTCCCCTGTCGGAGGTCGTGCGAAAATAAAGTTCGCCTGACTTGGGATCACATCCCAGCCTCGGCTTTTGAGGGCGTCACTCAGCAATTGGCGTTCGACCTTTACCTGTGCCCATACGGTGCGCGCGTAGGCCTGGTCGCCAAGGGCAGCCGTCGCAGCCGCAATGGACGTCATGTCGCAGTTGTAGCTGTCCTTGACCTTCATGAGCTCGTCAATGATCGACGTGTGGCCAATGCCGTAGCCGAATCTCAAGCCCGCCAAAGAATACGATTTCGAAAGCGTGCGTGAGATGAGCACGTTGTTGTGCCTTGAGAGAAGCGGCAGCGCATTGTGTTCCGCGAACTCTGCATAG
This sequence comes from Myxococcales bacterium, assembly GCA_043759805.1. GTDB lineage: Bacteria > Myxococcota_A > Polyangia > Fen-1088 > Fen-1088 > JAWXBF01. Next base: position 4,607 of record JAYUPZ010000541.1, read on the forward strand.
GCTTCGTCGACGAGGAGCAGGCCATCGAACCGTGAGGCCAGCGCATCGAGGGCATCGAGCGCGACCGGCGTACCGGATGGCGCGTTCGGATGCGCAACGAAAATTACCCGGGCGCCGCTGGCAAGCAGGGCATCGACCGGCAGCTTCCATCCCGCGTCCCAGGCGACGGGCGCGACCTTTGCGTCCTGTATCCCTGCAAGCACCGGATATAGCGAGTAGGTTGGATCGGGGTAGGCCAACACGTCGCCAGGATCTAGGTAGGCTCGAAGGACGATGTTGAGGATGTCGTCGCTGCCGTTTCCGGCAATGATCTGCTCGCGACAGACACCATAAAGTGTTGCGGCCACATCGCGGAACGCGTTGGCAACGGGATCCGGATAGCGCCGGAGATCATCGGCATCGACGCTGCGGAAAACGTCGAGGACCCGGGGGCTCGGTGGATAGGGGTTTTCGTTGGTGTTGAGCTTGATGACCGTTTCACCGCGCCTCGGTTGCTCGCCCGGCGCGTAGCCCGACATATTCGCAATACGGTTTCGCGCTTTTACAATCACGGCTACGTCCTCAGGTAGGGGATGGTTTGCGGCCCTTCGGGCAATACAGCAATGGGCGCGTCATCGCCCAACGATCTTAACTCGGCGCGCACCTGTGCTGCGATATCCTTGACGGGAATCAGGTGAGCGCGCTGCAATTCGATATCGGGCAACTCCGAATACACGCCCACCCTCGCCCGCGTTGCGACGAGCGCCAGGATTTGCGCCTGCCACTGATCAAACATCGAAAATCCTGGTTGGTTAATGGTCGTCAGTATGGATGCCATGTCGGGGTGATCGAAAAGCAGCTTGCGAAAGTTGCCATGCTCGGGGAACCCATCGTTACACCGGGCTGCACAAAGAATCAGTCCATCTTTCGCCACGACCTGGGCAGCCGCTGACATGCCCTTGACGCTTTGATAGAGGTTTTGATCCAGCGGGAAGCCGGCGTTGCTGGTCAGGACGATCTGAAAGGGTTCATCGCATGGAACCATGGCCGTGGCCTTCGCGAAAGCGCAGCCCTCGGCGTGGGCGAGGAGCACGTCACCACAAAAGTATCGCGTAATCTGGTGTTGTCGATTCAGGGTGACGTTGACTAGGAAATCAATGGGAAGAACAGAAGCGAACTCGCGCACGTGTGCTGCGGTTGGGTTGTTCTCAAGCACACCCCAGGTGCTGCGGGGATCGCCTATCACCGCGGCTCGGTGGTAGTACAAGATGGTATCGATGTCGGCAACCGCGGGAAAAACGCCCTTCGGTCCGCCGGAAAATCCCGCCATGAAATGCGGTTCGATGAACCCGAGGACAATGCGCCGGTCCGCTTGCACGTAGTCACGGTTAAAGAAGACCGCGCGGCCTGCGACGTTGCCGGCCAGAAGCAAGGTCGTCGGATCGTGTGCGTTGTGGTTCACGATGCGGTAGCGAGATACAATATCCTCGCCCACCATGCCGACAAGCTCGTCGCGCGTGTTGGCGCGATGGGTGCCCGTGCCGTTGATGATGACGATGTTTTCGACAGGAACGTGCGAGAGCTCGCCAAAGAGCCAGGGCAAAAGGCGCGAGCTGGGCAAGGCGCGGGTGCCGTCCGGGATCACAACCGCAACGCGCTCGGTCGACCTTATAGTTGGAAAGTATGGGAAAGTGAGTT
>JAYUPZ010000542.1:0-2976 GCA_043759805.1 Myxococcales bacterium
ACCCACATGCTGATGTGGGCGATGTCTGATCGCACCCTGCCGCGCAGCTTCCGAATGATGCAGGGATTCGGCGTGCACACCTTTCGCCTGGTCAATAGCAAGGGAGCATCGACATTCGTCAAGTTCCACTGGCGTCCGATTGCTGGAACCCACTGCCTCGTCTGGGACGAAGCGGTGAAGATCATGGGCGCCGATCCTGACTTTCATCGGCGCGATCTTTGGGAAGCGATCGAATCGGGATCGTTCCCCGAGTGGGAGCTTTCATTTCAGATGTTTTCCGAAGCACAAGCAGAGAGCTTCAGCTTCGATGTCCTTGACGCAACCAAACTGGTTCCCGAAGAATTGATTCCACTCACGCCCGTCGGAAAGTTGGTACTGAACCGCAATCCAGACAACTTTTTCGCCGAAACCGAACAGGTGGCTTTCTGTACTGCGCACGTCGTACCCGGAATCGATTTCTCGAACGATCCGTTGCTTGCAGGACGCATTCATTCGTATGTCGATACACAGATATCGCGGCTTGGTGGTCCCAATTTTCACGAGATCCCGATCAACGCACCAAAGGTGCCGGTCAATAATAACCAGCGTGATGGCATTCATCGACATGCCGTCCCCCGCGGTGCGGTTGCCTACGAGCCAAACTCACTTGGCGGCGGATGTCCTTTTCAGGTCGGTGGAGCAGGCTTTACTTCGTTTCGCGAACCGATCGCGGACGACAAGGTACGCGGCAAACCCGAAAAGTTCGCCGACCACTACACACAGGCAACTCTCTTTTACAGAAGTCAGACTCCTATCGAGCAGGCTCACATCCTTGAAGGATTCCGCTTCGAGCTCACAAAGGTAAAAACGCCTGCGATTCGCGAGCGAGTGGTCGCCATGATTGGCAATGTCGACACGGGACTGGCGGACGCACTGGCAAAAGATCTCGGCATGAAATCAACGCCAACGCCGTTACCCCGAGCCGTTACCAGGGTGTTTATCCCGGAGGTCGAGGTTTCTCCGACGTTGTCGATCTTTGCTCGGCCTGGCGACGGCAGCATCCGCACGCGGCGGGTGGCCATTCTGGTCGCCGACGGCGTTTCCGGCAGCGTGGCATGGTCGCTCCACACGCTACTCACTGAACTCGGCGCAGTGCCTCGCTTCGTGGGACCACGCCTCGGAGCCGCAACGTGTGATGACGGCACATCGATCGAAGTCGACGCCACATTCGAGACCATGCCCTCGGTCCTGTTCGACGCGGTCGCGATACCTGGAGGTGATGGTGCAATCACGCGGCTTGCAAGCCTCTACCGTGCGCTCGAGTTTCTGAAGGAACAATATCGTCATGCCAAGCCGATCCTCGCTCTCGGCGAGGGTTCTGACCTGCTTGATGCCGCGGGCATATCCGCTGCGCTGTCTTCGGAAAAGGCCGATCCAGGCGTCGTCATTGATCGCGAGGATGTGGACGTACGATTCCAACTGTTTGTCGACGCAATCGCGCGCCATCGCCATCACGAACGCGAAATGGTCGCGCCCGTAACCCCAGCCCAATAACAAGCGAACCACAATGCACAACCTAAGATCCCAAATGATCAAACATGCAGGTCCAACTGTATCAATTTGGATGAAGACCGGGGAAATGCCGACGCGCCCCCGGTTGCAACAAAACGCCTCCGCGGATGTCGTCATTGTCGGTGGCGGCATCGCAGGTTTGACCACCGCTTACTTTCTTGCCGGCAGAAACAAAAGCGTCATCGTTCTCGACGACGGTCCACTTGGCGGCGGAGAAACCGAGCGATCGAGCGCCCATCTTGTAACGGCACTGGATCGCCGCTATCACGAACTCGAGCATCTGCACGGCATCGAAGGAGCGCGACTCGCAGCAGAAAGCCACGCGGCTGCGATCCGTGCCATTGAAGTCATTTGTGCTCAGGAAAATATCGCCTGCGACTTCACCCGGCTTGATGGCTGGCTTTACACCCCGCATGGCGAATCGAGCGACGAAATCGACAAGGAGTTTACAGCCTGTCAACGAGCAGGTCTCACGGAGGTCGAGCGTCACGATAGTGTACCGGGCCTCGCATTCAAAACCGGCGCCTGCTTGCGATTTCCGAACCAAGCTCGTTTTCACCCGATGAAGTATCTCGAGGGACTACTCCTCGCCGCTGAACGCAAGGGGGTTCGAGTTTTCACGGGAACCCACGTCGAGAAGATCGAAGGCGGCAAAATGCAACACGACGGGGCCGGCGGCAACGACGGAAAGCCGGGTCACGTGTACACAACATCGGGTCACGTCGTCATCGGCAAGGCGATCGTTGTGGCGACCAACACTCCGGTCAACGATGTTTTGACGATCCATACCAAGCAGGCGGCTTATCGCACTTACGTGGTGGGAATGGAGATCCCCCGTGGGGCGGCACTGGACGCGTTGCTGTGGGACACCCTCGATCCGTTTCACTACGTCCGCATTACACCGGGCGACGACATGGATATCCTTATCGTCGGAGGTGAGGATCACAAGACCGGACAAGACGATGACGTCACCTCACGCCATCTCCGTCTTGAAGAATGGGCGCGCGCTCGGTTCCCTGTCACCACCACCCTTTACCGTTGGTCGGGGCAAGTCATGGAGTCGAGCGATGGGTTGGGATTTATCGGACGCAATCCGGGTGGTCACAACAATGTGTTCATTGCCACGGGGGACTCTGGCAACGGTCTTACCCACGGAACCATCGCGGGCTTTTTGATAGCCGATCTGATTGCGGGCGTGGCAAATCGCTGGGAAAAAGTATACGACCCATCGCGGTTGCCAGGAGGCAAGGACTTCGTTACGGAGAACGCGAACATGGTCGCTCAGTTTGCAGACTGGGTGAAGCCCGGCGATGTACCGAACGCAGAAAATATCCCACGAGGTCACGGTGCCGTGGTTCGCCGTGGCCTGTCCCTAGTCGCCGTCTTTTGCGCAGAGGATGGTTCACGCATCGAATGCTCCGCCGT
>JAYUPZ010000543.1:0-31129 GCA_043759805.1 Myxococcales bacterium
ACATCCGGACCACCGAAAAGCAGCGACATGGCGGCCACCGGCAACGAGGCTGTCAGCAACACCATGCAGTAGAGCACCGCCACCATGGACTTGCCGATGCCGATCGCCAGGCGATCCACGGGAGCAGAGAGCAGCACAGAAAACGTACCCCGTTCGCGCTCACCGGCGATGCTGGCGGCACCGACGAGCGGCGCAAAGGTGACGAGCGCGAGGGTCTGTACAATCGCGACAACGCCGGCCAATACCTGGCCGAGCTGAGAGTCGCTTCCTTGTTCTCCCACGGTAATGAGAAAAAGGCCTGCTACCGACCCGAGCACCAGAACATAGATGACTGGAATCATCCACCCCCGGCGCTCGCGCAACATGCTGCGAAACTCCTTGGTGAAAATGGCAAGGATATCGCTATGGATGGCTGCGACTGAACGCGTGGATTGACTCATGACAACTCCTCGACTGTGCGACCCACGGCGCGCGCAAAACGCCGCCGCAAAGAATCCTTTTGCTCGAACAGCTCGACCAGTGCAAATCCACCCGCCACGAGCGCGGCAGCAGGACCTGCCGCATCGGCAACGCCTGCTTTCAAGGTCACAATCAAGCCGCCATCTGCGGTCGCGCAGTCCGCCACATCAGCATGCACCGAAACCATCGCCAGAGCCGAGGACAGATCGCCGCGCACCCGCAAAGTGTAGACGTGTTGTGTGACGGTTTCGAAAGCGTCGTTCGCGCGCAGTTGTCCGTTGACAAGGATGAGGGTGGTTTGCGCGACCTGCTCGACTTCGGCCAAAACGTGTGACGACAGGAACACCGTCCGACCCTCGTTCGCAAGCCGTCGAATCTCGTTGAGTAAAGACTGGCGCGACTCGGGATCCAGCCCATCGGTGGGCTCGTCAAGAACAACAACCGCGGGATTGTGCATCAGGATCGCAGCCAGTGCCAACCGCTGGCGCAGACCCTTCGAGAGTTCACGCGTCGCCGCCTGGGATCTTTCCGCCATGCCGACACTTTGCAGCGCCGCATCGATTCGTTCGCGGCGTGCAGGGCCGCGATGTCCTGCAATGGCGGCAAACAGATCCAGGTATTCCCACACACACAACTCGGGATAGACCTCGGCCCGTTCGGGTAAATAGCCAACCACTTCGCGCAAACTTTTGGGTTCACGACGCACATCACGGCCAAGGATGCGAATGCTGCCTGCGGTGGGTACAAGCTGCCCAACCAGCGCGCGCATGAGCGTGGTTTTTCCGGCGGCATTCGGACCCACCAGACCCACGACCCGGCCCTGGGGTACCGAAAACGAAACGTCTCGCAATACGGATTGCGTGCGGTACTGATGCGACAGACCCGAGACCTCGACGATCATGGTGCAACCCCGGTCGCCAGGGCAACAAGGGGTCCCATCACCACCACCTGTACCTGGTGATCCCGCGGCACATTGGGCGAAGCCGAAGGCGTGACACCGAGGATCGTGGCGCGTGCCACCAACATGAAGGCGGTATCCGGCACCTGTTCACAACCCATTCCCGGACTGATGAGAGCAGTTTCGGGCGGGATCCGCGACACGCGTTGTTTTTGTCCGGGTTGCAAACTGAGCCCGCCCGCCAGCTGTTTGCCACTGCAAAGCGAAAGACCCCAAAAAACTCGCTGGGAGGTGTTTTCGATCTCAAGGGTTTGTGCGTCGATTGCGGATACCTTTGCAATCGATTCCTGCACGGGCATAACCCACGATAGATCCACCTCGCCGTTGCGACTGACCGTCACGCCATGAACCTTCATGCGACCGGCGACTTGATCTTCGTCAAGCCTGAGCGTCGCAGCAGCCGCTTGCCAGGGTGAGCCAAAGCGGTGGCCCCGATCGATCTGCATCGGAATCGCATCACGCCAGGGTAGATCCAGCGAGAATACCGTCGACCGGCGGCCCAAAAGCCGAGTCAGATGCAACGCACGCCCGGCGCCATCGGGTGCAACGATAACAATCTCGGCACTGCGCAATTTCCCATCCTGACCCGGCCGCCATCCCAACAGTCCCACCGCAACCGTGGTTGCAAGAGAGAGCGCCGGAAACCAAAGCCAGGTCAAAAGTGGCCTGCGCAATCGACGCGACACCCAGATGCCAAGGGCCGAGGCCACGCCGACGTAAAGAAACAGGATGACAAACACCCAATTGGCAGCCTGGCCATTCGCAATACGATTTTCGTCGGGCGAGTCGTCTGGTTGCTGCAAGAGTGAGTGCGGCGATACATCCACCATCAACCCGTTGTTTCGATAAGGCGCCACCGCCAATTCTGAACTGCCGGTGGTACCGGCCACAAGAACGGCGGCAGCCTCCAGCGTTTCGGTCCAGGCCGCAACGCCACCGCCCCACGGAAAGAATCGATCCGGCGGATACGCCGCAAGGGCGCCCGCCCGAGCCTTGCCCACCACCACAAGCTGCGCGCCCACCGAGGCGCAATCCGCGGCGGGCACACCGACCTCTTCGCCAACATCGACGACCGAAACCACGTGGGTCAAGAATTCAAGACAGGGCCAGCGTGAAACCGCCTTGCCTGCGACCACGCTAAACGCAGGCCTTGTTACATCGGTCGAAAGCTTGGCGGTCGCGCTTACCGTCGCCTCGTAGACTTTGTTGAATTCGGCAAAGCGCTCGGCCTGTCCTACAAACAACAGCCCCGTGCCCCCGGAGGCCCGTTCACTTTGTAAATGGCGCGTTTCGGAGACCGCCCCCCGAATGCGCACCGTCATGCCGGGATCGCGCCAAGCCTCGCCACTCCAAACCAAAACGTGATCGTCTTTGCCCGAGCTGCGCAGACTCACGTTGTGCTCGAAAAAATGTCCCTGGTCCGGGTGGGACTGCAGGTCGTACTTGCCGGACACGCTCAGGGGGACATCCACATACCCGAACGGCAGGCCCACGATTTCCTTGGTCATCCGACCCGGTGTGGCTCCGACTTCCGGAATCCAAAGGAGAAGCCCCAAAGCCCATATTCCAACCACCACCCTTGCCATCATCCAAGGATAACGAATTCCGGCTGACAATACTTCCCTCAACCCTGACTTTGCCCACAATTTCGCTGCACAACAATCTCTCGTCAAAAGATCACTGTCCCAGATTCGCAGCGCTTTGCGGTATAGTGCCGCGCAACGGAGGATATGGAACTTGAAGAATCTCAGGACAACCGGGTTGGTTTCGATGGCATTGCTGGGCACCCTGATCGCAGGAGCGGGTTCGGCCCACGCGCAGGATGTGCAGGCAATTGACGCCGCAGCCGCACCGCCCACGGCGCAATTCGGATTCGCCGTACGTTCGCGCTACGTTTCTGTGCCGGCCTGGTTCCTTGGCCTGTTCACCAAAGAACAGACAACTTTATCAACCCTGGGACATTTCGGCGCCGAGTTCCTGCACCGCAAGGGCAACCGTGACATCGCCGTGGGTGTGTCATGGCAGAACATGTCGCCACCGGACGGCAACTGGCTTGGAGCTGGCAAGCAAGGCTACAAGGACGTGGATTACGTCCAGTTCAAAGATCTGCAGATGTGGGGCATCGACGCCACCTTCATCTGGCACAACAATTTTAACGAATACATCGGCGTGCACTATGGTGCAGGCCTTGGCCTTGGCATTTTGACCGGCAAGATCCTGCGCACCTCAGCGGGCACAGGCTCAACCAGCGGCAATCCTTGCGTGGACAATCCAGGCAATGAAAAGCTTTGCTACCCCGTGACTTGTCCATCCGGCCCTTGCACCGAATCCGAGTTGCAAAAGACGGAGAGTAACCCAAATCGCGACGCCGCCGGCGCTCCACACCGCTTCCCCGAGACCAGCGTTCCCGGCGCGATCCCGATCCTGAATTTCCTCGCAGGCGTGGATCTGCGCATTCCCGATGTGCCCGGCCTGGAATTTCGTTTGCCCGAAGTTGGCTTTTACAACGCCTTCTACGTCGGCATGGGTGTGAACTACCTGTTCTAGGTCTCAGGCAACCTCGCCTGCACTCCGCCAAGTTCCGCAACCATCATTGGTTGCTTGCGGGGTCACACCCGTAGCATCGCGGAGATCGCGTTCGCATCTTGACCCATCTTCGATGGGTCGCTGCATCCAATCGTAGTATGCCGTCCGGAAACGAAGGAGAATTCCATGCCAAAGAAAATTAAATCCAGAACCGGCACCGGCCTGAACATCGGCATCGGCGACAAACCGAGGGCGATGATCACGCAAGGTCTGTCAGAACTGCTGGCCGATACCTACACGTTGTACCTGACCACCCACAACTTTCACTGGAACGTGACGGGTCCCATGTTCAACACGTTGCATGCGATGTTCATGACCCAGTACACGGAACTGTGGACCGCGGTTGATCCGATTGCCGAACGCATTCGATCGCTCGGACATATCGCCCCTGGATCGTATGCGCAATTCAGCAAGTTGAGCACATTGGACGACGCGCCGTCGATCCCACCCAAGGCGTTGGCGATGGTCGCCATCCTGGCTGACGGACACGAAGCGGTCGCGCGCACGGCCCGTCGCATCTTTCCCGTCGCCTCCGATGCCAACGATCAACCCACGGCCGATCTGCTTACGCAACGGCTCGATGTTCACGAGAAAACGGCCTGGATGTTGCGCGCGCTTCTCGAAGAATGATCCCTTGCCGGTGCCGGTTGGCCCAGATTTCGTCCATGAAAATCGGGACATCAACTCCTGTTTTTCATGGTAAATTACTCCGATGCTGCGCCGGCCGACTTACCTTGCACGAGCCCGCGAGGCGCTGGTTCGGACGCCCATCGTGTCCCTGCTTGGGCCTCGGCAGGTTGGCAAGACCACGCTTGCTCGAACCCTGGCCCGCGGTCGCGCTGCTACTTTTTTCGACCTGGAAAGTCCCACCGATCTGGCTCGGCTTTCCGCGCCAATGCGAGCGCTCGAACCCTTGCGCGGTTTGGTCGTCATCGATGAGGTTCAGCGGTTGCCCGCAATATTCGAGGTATTGCGCGTCCTCGCCGACCGGCCTCGCACCCCGGCAAGGTTCCTGATTCTCGGCAGCGCCGATCCTCGGTTGGTTCGCGGCGCTTCCGAGAGTCTCGCCGGCCGGGTCAGCCACATCGACATGGCGGGCTTTGATCTGTCCGAGGTGGGTAAGGCTGCACAGCAGCGGCTCTGGGTGCGGGGTGGGCTTCCACGTTCGTTTCTGGCGAAATCGGACGCTGCAAGCATCGCGTGGCGCCGCGATTACATCCGAGATTTTCTCCAGCGGGATTTGAGCGAACTCGGCGTCACCATTCCTGCGGCAACCCTGGGACGATTCTGGAACATGATCGCGCATTATCACGGGGGGGTCTGGAATGCCGCCGAGTTCGCCCGTGCACTCGGAACATCCGAGAAGACCGCTCGGCACTACCTCGATATCCTTTCGGGCGCCTGGGCGGTCCGCCAACTACAGCCGTGGTTCGAGAACATGGGTAAACGCCAGGTTCGCTCGCCCAAGATCTACGTACGCGACACGGGACTTCTGCACGCGCTGCTCGACCTTGGCACGCATGCTCAATTGATGGGCCATCCGAAATCCGGTGCGGCGTGGGAGGGATTTGCCATCGAGCAGATTCTTTCGTTGCTCGACCTGCGCGAGGGATATTTCTGGGGCACCCACCAGGGCGCTGAACTGGATCTCATGGTCACGCTCGGCGGGAAACGATACGGATTCGAGATGAAACTTTCTGACGCCCCGACCGCCACCAAGTCAATGCGTATTGCGATTGATGACCTCCGGATCGAGACGCTGATGGTCGTCTATCCTGGCCGTCAGTCATATACCCTCGACGACCGGATAGAAGTTGTCGCCCTGGTCGATCTGCCGGCTCGTCTGGCCGACCTGGGATAGGGCCAACCGGCGTCGCTACAGATCTTCGTGCAAATATTGCCGCTTGCCGTCGCCGTAGTCCGTGCTGCCCTGTCCGTCGCCGCGCAAGATCCAACGGTATGACAGCAGGCCCTCGACCCCGACCGGACCACGGGCGTGCAACTTGTCCGTCGAAATGCCCACCTCGGCACCAAGACCAAAGCGGTATCCATCCGAGAACCGCGTGCTCGCGTTGTGAAAGCAGCACGCAGTATCGACCGATGCGATGAAGCGTTCGGCCACGGCGCGATCTTCAGTCACGATGGCATCGGTATGCCTTGAGCCGTATTGCGCAATATGTGCGAGGGCTTCGTTAAGGCCGTAAACCTTGCGAATGGCGAGCACCAGATCACCATATTCCTTGCCCCAGTCTGACTCGGTGGCAGCCTGCATATCCGGATGGCGGGCCACGGTCTCGGGGCAGCCGCGCAGAACGACGCCACTTTTCTTGAGCGCTGCCACGCAGGCATCCAACGCGGGAGCCGCGGCCTCGTCCCACAACAAACATTCGGTGGTGTTGCAGGCCGCCGGGTAACTGGTCTTGCCATCGACGACAATATGCACGGCCTTGTCGGTGTTGGCTGCGGTGTGTAGATAAACGTGACACACACCATCGGCGTGCGCCATCACCGGGATGCGTGTGTTGGCGCGAACGTAATGCACAAACTCGGATGAGCCCCGCGCGATCATGAGATCCACGAGATCGTGTTGGTTCAGGACTTCGGCCACGCCAGCGCGGTCTTCGATATGCAACACAGCATGTGGATCGATGCCGTGCGCCTGCAAGACGTTTTTTGCGATGCGGGCCAGCTCGCGGTTCGTGCCGAGCGCTTCCTTGCCGCCCTTGAGTACCACGGCGTTGCCGCTTTTCCATGCAAGGCCTGTTATCTGAACCAGCGCATCGGGTCGCGCCTCGAACACCACACCAAGCACACCCAGCGGGCAGGTGATGCGTTCAAGGATCAAGTTTTCATCCAGCTTGCGTCGTACGGTTCGCTGCCCCACCAGCTCGGGCGCATCCGCCATCTGCTGCAAGCCATCGACCAACGCCGCAATTTTCTTGCTGTCGAGCGCCAGGCGTTTCACGAGCGCCTGTCCGAGATCGCCCCGAGCCGCGGCCACTTCGCCTGCCGCCACATCGGCCCGGTTGGCCTCAAAGATCGTTCGCTGCGCTTCGTCACTGGCGTAGGCGTCCGCGAGCCCGCGCAACAAAGCCCGCCTGCGGTCGGCGCTCAGATTTTCAAGCGCCTTGCCCGCCGCGCGGGCGGCCAGAATTTCGTCACGAAGGTTCGTCACGCCCCGTATTGTTGCCAATGTCGGCGCGCAATCAACGCCGCGCCGCGACATCCCGCCCAATCCAGATCTTCGGTATAGGCAATTTCGATTTCCTGGCCGAGCAGCGGGAAGGCCTCGCGTCGAAAGGTTTCCTTGATCGCCCGCATGTAGCGCGCGCGGAAGGTTTCCGAGCTTTCCGTGATGCCCCCGCCAATCAAAAAGATGTGCGGATCAAAGGCGTGGGCAAGCTGCATCAGCAAAAGTCCAAGGGCCTTGGCCTGCACGTCGAAGAGATCTTGCGCAAGCCCGTCGCCTTTCTGCGCAAGGCCGAGCAATCGAACCGCGCGGGCCCGACCCTCGTCCGGGATCAGCCGCAAGGGGTGTTCCGGGTGTTCACCGCGCTCGAAAATCTTTCGCAACTGTCGATCCAGCGCCGTCAGGCTGATGAACGCTTCGGCGCAGGCTTTTTTGCCGCAGCCGCAGACGGGAACGTCGCCGTCGGTGACGAGATCGTAGGTCGGCAGACGGACGTGGCCAAATTCGGCGCCGTAGCCGCGCACCCCCGTCAACACCTCACCCCCTTGAACAAGTGCACCACCGAGCCCCGTACCCAGAATGACCGCGCCCAGGATCTTGTCCTTCGCATCACCGTAAAGTCGGTGGTACTCCCAGGCAGCAGCTGCATTGCCATCATTGGAATACTTCACCGGTTTCGCGATCACGGCCTCGAAGGCGGCTCGAATCGCGAAGTTCGGCCACTCCGGATGTTTCAGATTCGGCGAACGGCCGAGGACACCATCGAGAGAGGCTGGCCCCGGTGTATCGAGGCCCACGGAGACAACCTCGTCCCAGGTCCCTTGCGCAAGTTCAAGCGCCTTGTCGGCGGCAATCTTCAATTGCCCCACCGTCGTTTTCGGTCCTTCGCTTGCGAGCGAAAGTACCTTGGGAAATGCGTCGAACAGCAGGACGCCGTTCTGATCAGTTACCGTCGCCTTGATATCGGTCCCGCCCATGTCCACACCAACAAACAACTGTCGGTTCGTTTTGGCCATCGGCCGCAATTTAACACAGAGCGCCCAACGCAAGCGATTGGAAGATCGCTTTGAAAGATCGGTTTAATGATCCTTTGATGATTCTCAGGGCGCGATCGCGGGTCGATCCGCCGCGGGTGCGGTCATCGTACTACCCATATCGTTGCTTCCTTGATCATCCCGCGTCGGCGTTCCATCTGGGCAGTACAGGTCGACCCCGGTCCGAACCTCACAACCCATCTCGTCTGCGCTGTCGCTGCAATTGCGAAATCCGTCGCATCGCTGCCAATCATAATAGAACTCACCGCTCTGCCCGCACGGGATGGGCGTATCCTGGGTGTTCTTCGAGCCACCGCATTTGGCGACGCAGTTGAGCAAGACCGAGGCGGGATCGTGTGGGACCGAGCCGCAGTAGAAAGTCTGTATTTGCGTGCAAGTCGAAGGCTCGAGGCACAGGTGCAAACAGACGGCCTCTGCTTCGGGCAACGTCGTGCACGGGTCAATGTTGGTTGGCAAGAACGAGAAACCGCACGAAGCCAGCTTGGCTGCGGGCGGACACTCGAAAGCGTAAGGAATTGCAGGCCCGGTGCCCGATCCTTCGTCCTCAAGCGCAATGCCCCAGTATCCCGTGCCTAGAATGTCGATCTCGTAGGTGAAGAGGGTTTCCTCTTCCGCGAGCTGCGTGAACGTCGATTGACTGGTACCCGCGGTGCCACCGATGGGTGTGGTACCTCCGAAACCCGCTCCTCCCACGGTGCCGCCGACGGGCGCACCACCGGCGCCCGCACCTGCGACGCCACCTGAGCCTCCCACCTCTGCAGAACCGCCATCGCCACGGGTTCCGCCGAGCGGCAGGCCTGCATCTGCGCCACCGGCCACCCCACCCACAGGAACGGTACCGCCCATACCACCCGCGCGCCCACCCCCGATGGGTACGCCGCCATCCGCTTGCCCTGAGGCGCCGCCAGCGCCGGGGGCGCCACCCACCGGGGTCGCACCTCCTGCTCCCGGGGCGCCACCGTCGCCGGAGCCCACTCGCCCACCGGTTCCCGGCAAGACAACCGTGCCGGCGGCGACACCAGCCGGATTGCTACCGACCATACGAACACCTCCGCGCTTGATTGCCCAGGTGCCGTCTTTCTTCTGGGAGCTGACTGCCACGTAGGTCTTGCCGACAGGCGGTGGGGGCAAGGGTTGCCGCATCTTTGCCGGGGCTTCAAAGGCCACCGCCGCAGTGACGATCTCGACCACCGGCCCACCGACGGTGGCGCCGCGTTTTTTCACGCCGTCGTTCAGGTTGACGGTAATCGGGATCTGGCTTCGGGTAACGCCGGCTGGAAACGACACGGTTGCGCCCCGTTTGCCCAGGCCGAGGCTGATCGTCTGGGGTTCAAGTCCAACCAAAAGCGATTGGGAATCCACCGTTTTGCCGACCAGCGATTGGCCGTCGGAATCGCCTTCGGAGCTGCATCGTACGGTCGCCGCCAGCAATAACCCCATGCCAATCCCCAGCCGGTGCACTTTTCGCATCGCCTGATCGTAAACGAATCACACCCTTGTGCATAGCCATTCGATATCGAAAAGCGCCTGCTGTTCCCTTGCGCCCGACCACCCGCTACGCTGTACACCCATGATCCTTATCGGAAACCGCCATCTTGGAACCCTCCTGGTCCTTCTGACCCTACCTATCCTGTCGTGCCGAGTTTCGGTGCAGACGAGCACGGGCAGCACGACCAACGCCAGACCCGTTCCACCGCCGCCACCGCCGGCAGCGAAGACGACGCAGCGCTCAAAAGCCAGTTTCCGCTGGTCGAGCCGCGCGAAATTTGTAACACATTTCAACTGGTCCAAGCCCGTGTGCGAGAACGTTGGACCACCGGCACAGCCCCGTCCCTTTCGCGGCGTCGTCCGCGCCAACGTCCGTGTTGCGATTGCTGCAAAAGGCAAGGCTGATGTCGTCGCGCGGGGTAAACGCAGGCGCACTTCCACGCCTGCACCGGCGGCACCGGCTGAACCCGTCGCGGTGGCCGTTGCCCCGACCCCACCACCCGGCGAGATCATCACGGGCTCGGGCGAGCCTTTGCCGGCACCGCAGCCTCCCGTGGTTCCGCAGGGCAATGCGCCAACCGTGCAAGAGCTTGCGCAACCCGTTCCACCGCCGGAGAAGCCGCCAGAAAACGTCTTTGGTTACGAAAAACCGGTGCGGGGTTGTTTCGAAGGCCAGGTCTATTTCGTCGTTCCGGAAACCCAGCGACTGCCGGTTGACTACAGTGCAATGACCGCCTCGACCGTGCTCTATGCCTGTGAATGGGACATCCCCGTCACACGCTGGGAACAGGGCTTTCCTGGAATCAAAGACCGCTTCGAGTGGTTTGCCATTCGTTACACGGGAACCTTTGACGTGGGACAAGCGGGCAACCACGGATTCCGCATCTCAAGCGACGACGGCGCCCGGTTGACCGTCGACGGCAAGGTTGTGGTCGACAACGATGGCGTGCACGCACCGGTCGTAAAGTCTGGCACGGTGGAGTTGTCTGCTGGCCCCCACGAGATGGTGCTCGAGTACTTTCAGGGACCGCGTTACCTCATCAACCTTCAGCTTTACATCACCCCACCGGGTGGTCCTGAAGGATTGTTCTCGGTGCGCTGAGCCAAAGTAATCGTACTACAAACTGCCCATCACAAGATTGTCGCGCGTGATAAGGGCATCGTAGCTGCTGAAACCAAGAACGTTGACGATGTCGTCGGACTGTCGCCCCATGAGGGCGCGGCAGGCGGCGGCGTCGTAGTTCACGAGGCCACGGCCATGAACCCGGCCGCTGCCGTCGCGGATCTCAACCAGATCGCCTTTCTCGAATTCGCCTTCCACCCCCACGACGCCGATGGGCAAAAGTGAGGCCTTCTGATTGGCGAGCGCACGCAATGCGCCCTCGTTGATGACAAGGGCACCCTGTTGTTTTCCGGACACAGCGATGCGCCGCCACCGCGCGGGTCGTTCACTTTCAGGCGCAATGAAGGTGCCCACATCATCGCCGTTCAAGATCTGTTCGACGACGCGGCGGTCATCTCCGGACGCAATAACGACGGCAGTCCCCTGCCCAATCGCCAGCCGGGCTGCCTCTAACTTGCTGGCCATACCACCCGTACCACCGCTTGATTTTCCGACCGGCCCGGCCTGCATTTGCGCCATGGCCTCGGTGACCGCCGCAATGCCAAGCAACTGTGGAATGCGCTCGGGCGCTGGCACAGAACCCGGGGGCGCCGTCAGCAATCCCGACACGTTCGTCAACATGATGAGGGCATCGGCATCAAGCGCTGTCGCCACGATGGCAGACAACATGTCGTTGTCACCAAACACACCGCCCTTGCCCTGACCATTTTGATATTCCATCAACTCGCGCACGCTAACGCTGTCGTTTTCGTTGATGATCGGTACAGCGCCAAGCTCCATGAGGCGCATCAATGTGGTACGGATGCAGAGCGCCCGATCTCGGTCACCCAAATCTTCCTGGGTCAAAAGTACCTGCGCGGTTTTGACGCCCAGCTGGGCGAATGCCCGTGTATAGATCCCCATCAGGTGACCCTGTCCAACCGCAGCACATGCCTGCCGCAGTCCCAGTGAACGCGGCCGTTCGGTCAAGCCGAGTTCGCGCATCCCGAGGCCCACTGCGCCACTTGTGACCAGAACCATCTCGTGACCGGACCGGCGCAGTCGGGCGAGCGATTCAATGATGTCCATCATGCGCCCAAGCGCGAGATCCACGCCGTCGTGGGTGACAACGTGGGTGCCGACCTTGACGACAATGCGGTGGGCGGAGGCGAGCGCGGAGCGTGATGACATGGTGCGGCTTGAAGGGGGTGTCGCGATCCTAGCGCAAGCGCGGGCATTCTCGACAAAAGTTCTCGGCGCGGCTAGACGTCCGGCGCCATGTCAATCGACGTCTCCAAAAAACTTTTCGTTGAACAACTCCAAACGGCCGGCAAGCGCGTCTTCGTGCGGGTCGACTTCAACGTGCCGTTGTTGAATGGCAAGGTCGAAAACGACAAGCGCCTACGCGCCTCATTGCCGACCATCCAATACTTGCGCGCCCAGGGAGCGCGCGTGATCTTGGCCTCGCACCTCGGCCGTCCCGACGGCAAGAAGGTCGCCGATATGTCTCTTGCTCCGGTCGCCGTCGCATTGTCCGAGATCCTCGGCACCACGGTGAAGTTCGTCGGTGACTGCGTCGGCCCCGAGGCCGAACAAGCCGCCAACAGCCTTCAGAACGGCGAGGTTTTGCTGCTCGAAAACCTTCGCTTTTACGCCGGTGAAGAAGGCCGCGACGAGGCGTTCGCCAAACAACTCGCTAGCCTTTGTGATCTTTACGTCAACGACGCCTTCGGCGCCGCGCACCGCGAGCACGCCTCGACCGCAACCATCGCGAAATTCGTATCACAGGCTGCCTGTGGCTACTTGATGAAGAAGGAACTGGATTACCTTGGCACGGCGCTCGCAAAGCCACAGCGCCCCTTTGTCGCGATCATCGGCGGCTCGAAAGTATCGAGCAAGATCTCGGTCATTCAGCACCTCTTGCCCCAGGTCGACAAGCTCATCCTCGGCGGTGGCATGACCTACACCTTTTTGAAGGCACAGGGTCTTGAGACGGGCGCATCCATCGTCGAGAACGACAAGGTGGACTTTGCCCGTCAGTTGCTCGCCGAGGCCGGCGACAAGCTGGTACTCGCCGACGACTTCACGGTCACCGACAAATTCGACTTCAAGGCCCGCACCATGGGCAACCTCAAGGTGGTCGACAGGAACGCGATCCCAGTTGGCTGGGAAGCCGTCGACATCGGACCAAAGTCGATCGAGAAGTTCAAAGGCATCTTGAACACCGCCAAGACCGTCCTTTGGAACGGCCCGGTCGGCGTCTTCGAGGTCGAGGCCGCGGCCAAGGGTACGATTGCCATCGCGCACACGCTCGCCGAGGTAACGGCCAAGGGAGCCACGACCATCATCGGTGGTGGCGACTCGGCCTCGGCTGCAAAATCCGCCAAGGTCGCGGACCAGATCTCGCACGTCTCGACCGGTGGTGGCGCCTCGCTTGAGTTCCTCGAAGGCAAGATCCTCCCAGGCGTGGCTGCTCTGTCCGAGAAATAGGCCCCACACCGGCCGCGCGGGCGCGTCTTTGCGATACCGCGGCGGCCGCAGAGTTGCGAAGCTGCGCGGCCTGCATGAGACTGCGGGGATGTTCTTGAAGAACGACATCCTTGGCGTCCTCGGCACCGGCAACATGGGGGAAGCCATCCTGCGCGGCGTGATTGCGTCCGGAGGGCTGCAACCGAACCAGATCCTGGGCAGCGACGCCCTGCCCGCTGCGGCCGAGCGCGTGGCGAAAACGCACGGAATCCGTGTCACGAATGACAACGTTGCCCTGGCCTCTGAAGCCTCCATGGTGCTGCTTGCCGTGAAACCCTTTCTGGTTGGCAAGGTCGTCGACAACGATGCCATGCGAAAGGCGCTGGCCGGTAAGCTGGTGATGAGCGTCGCCGCGGGTGTGAAACTGGAAGATCTGCAGCGGTGGCTCCCGGACAGCGGCGTCGTACGCGCCATGCCGAACACGCCGTGCCTCATTGGGCAAGGCATGACCGCCGTCGCCCGAGGTAACCGTGTTACGGATGCACAGATGACCACCGCGCTCGCCGTCTTTTCTGCCTGTGGCCGTGCCATCGACATCGAGGAGAAACACATGGATGTGGTTACCGCGATCGTCGGCAGCGGGCCGGCGTTTGCGTTTCTCTTTGTCGAGGCACTGGCCGACGGTGGTGTGCTGATGGGTTTGCCCCGCGACAAGGCGCTGACGCTTGCTGCGCAGACGGTCCAGGGTGCAGCACGCATGGTGCTTGAGACCGGCAAACATCCAGCCGTACTGAAGGATCAAGTGACCACACCCGGTGGTTGCACCATCGCCGGCCTTGGTGTGCTCGAAGATGGCGGGGTGCGGGGACACATCATCCGCACCATCGAACGCACCGCGAAGGTCGCGTCGGGACTCGGGTAGCGAAAAAACAGCGATCTGAGGCCAAACGCGGTGGTCAAATGCCGCGGCCGGAAGACCGGGTTATGATGGTCCCATGCCGAGCCCGTCCCGTACCCTTCACCTGCGCGTGCTCGCCCTTTTCACGAGTCTCGCATGGCCCGGCTGCGGAACCGCCCCTAAACCGCTTCCAAAACCCGTTGCCGTCGCACCCGCAACGGCCCCCGCACCCGCGCTCGAAAAACAGCGCCAGACCCTGCGCATCTCGCCCCTTGAAATGGTGTTCTCCGGGGTTCGAGGTGAACCCGGTGATGACCAGGGGGTGTCGGTCAAAAACCTTACCGCCGAAGGTCTGCAGGTCCGCGCTATTCGTATCGTGGGGGAACATTCGGCCACGTTCAACCTGACTGACCTGCCAACCCTGCCCCGTTACATCGCGCCCGACAAGTCGATTGATTTCCGTGTTGCGTTTGCACCCGCCGCCGAGGCAACCGTGGGGGTGCACCGGGCAACCCTGCAAATCGTGCTTGCGCCCAACGATGAGCTTGGACCTCTTGTCGACATCTCGGCGCTTGTCACGGTTGGCAAGGCCGGTGAACAGGAGCCCCCGTTGCAGGAAGTCGTGCACGCGCTCGGATATTTGATCGATGTGGGAGGATCACAGCTGGTGCTCGGCACCGATGGTAAAGCCATGGGCGAAGAAATCCCGGCACAACTCTTCCGTTCGATGAAACCCGGCAACATTGCACTTGATCCCGTTGCCCGTTTTTCGCCCGACGGTGCGATGCCCTATGGCCATTACCGCATGGACTCGCGCGGAAAAGTGGTCGAGACACCACTCGGAATCTTGGCAGCAACCGAGTCACAGCGTTTAAACCCGGGCTTTGAAGACGGCGAGGGCTCCATCAGCTTTGACCCGGGACCCGGGCCATTCGGCCTTTACATCAGCCTGCCGACCCACACCACCTACACAGAAGATTCGCGCAATCCCGTCCGCCCCGCCACCAAGACAAAGCGTCGCAAGAAAGATACAGCACCACCCTTCGACGGCACGGTGAGCCATGCGACCCGCGTGTTTCCTTTGAAAAGCCGCAATGGCACGCCCATCGAAAACGCCTACCTCGTCACGTTTGAGGAGGCTGTCAACGGCGACTACCAGGATGCGGTCTTTGTGCTCTGGAACGTCGTGCCGGTCCCCGCTCCTTAGCCAACGATGGCCGTCGGCCGCCCGGCATTTTCCTGAAGTTTCGGCCACTTTCTCCCGATATGCCTGTGAAAGTTGATGTTCACACCGGATGCGGTGTCCAATCGTTAACAGGGATAGGCAATGGCTTTAATGATGAATAAACGTGCGCAGTCGATGCTTTTGGTTTTTTTTGCCACCGGGGGATCCGCCTGCGGCAATGGCGGCGGCGATGATCCCATGGATACGGGAGCAGGTGGCACGGTTGGGTTGATCGACGCAGGCGGTGGCGCGGATGCATCGATTCCCGTCGAAATGCCCCGAACCGACGGCAGCGCATCACCCGATGCTTCAAGCAAACCCGACGTAGCCGTTGCGCCCATGGCGCCGTCAGCGCCCAACTTGCTCAAACCCGCGATCGGTTCTCGCACGTTTTTCATGGTGGAAGTGCAAGGGACCGCCGAGCCCAAGGCAAGCCTTTCGGTGCGACTTTTGAAGGGCTTGACGACGGTTGGCAGCGGCAGCACCACCGTGGATTCGGGCGGATTCTTCACGCTCGATGTCGAGTACCGTGGCGCGGCACACACGGACGAGCTCACCGTCGAGACCATGGTTCGCAACGACTTCGGATCCTCCATGCGAAGGGTCACCATCCAGCACTGGGCACCGGCAAAATTGACAGTACAGGTCAGTCAATCGGCCGGACCCACAACGGGCGCCGATGTTGTCGTACGTTTGTACAAGGTCGGCACCTCGTCCGAATTGCCGCGCTGGTCGGATGAAAAGAAGATAACCGTTCCGACCGGTCAACTCGCGCCCAGCCGACCGGTTGTTTTCGACGTCGCTACCGACGCAAACTATTTTTTGCGCGCTTTTCGGGACAGCAGCGGGGCAGCAGGCCCAACGCCGGATGGGCAACCCACCCTTGGCGGTGATCCCCAGTCGGTGGCAACTCGCGCGACGGTCACAGGCCTGACCGCACAACTTAACGTGAACATCGTTGCGCCCGCCGTCGTGGCAACCCGATACTCAAGCTTCAACGTCCTCACCAATAACGAATCCCCTTTGCCCGCGCCGCCATCCTCACGAGAAGGTTCGGTGCGGAAACTTGGCAAGGGCTGGTGCGGCGGATACCACCTGGATCTCGGCGTTGATCGTGCAGGCAATGGTGCCGGACTGTCGGTGCCCTTTGTCGCGCTGCCCGATCTGAGCGTGGTCGAACTCAAGGACGACGGCGCGTGTTCCGACGGCGTGCGCGACAACTCCGGTTCAAGCTTTGATTCCGATCTGGCGGACGGTAAATTTCGCCATGGATTTCCCAACCCCGGCCCGGAACACGCGGGCCGATACATCATGGCCTTTCGCCACGATGCAAGCGATCAAATCCACATCGAGGTCGATGAAATTTCCACCATCAAGAAGCTACCCCTTTTGCGCGAGTTGATCTTTCCGAGTTCGGCAACGGCGAATACCAACCTGCGACCGACCTTGACCTGGCAGCCCGTACCGGGTGCCGGAACGTATCTTGTATTCATGCAAAGTGGCGACGCCTGGACCAACGATCCGGGCGCAGATTCCCTCGTGACCTCACCGGCGTATACACCGAAGAAGAACTTGCTCGATGACCACTGCTATAGCGCCGTAATCCTCGCGTTCGATGCAAACCCTCTTCTGACCGACACGGAATCGATGTCGATAGGATCCTTCAGTTCGTTTTGCACAGACGTTGCAGGCGACTCAAGCGTCAAGCTAACCGGTACCATCACGAACAATGCCCAGGCCGACGTGCCAATTGTGATACACGTGACAAGCGACGGTGCGCAATCTCAGAATGCCTTCACGACCCTGCCGAAGGGAAGCAACGCTTACGCGGTTACCGTGTTACGCGGTGGCGAAAAGACAGGGAACATCGTGGCCTTTTTGGATCGCGCGGGCTCCGGGCTGATTGACTCGCTTGAAAACAACGCTTACGTGGTACGTTTCGACGAGGCAGATCTCCGCACCAACTTGACCCGCAACTTGGTATTCAATCCACCCGTTTCAGCCGCGACGCCGGGTTGGTTCGACACCGTTCCACCCAGCCCCCGCTTCGCATGGAGCGATTACGGGATGACGGCAGGTTCTGCCAAGCCACAAAAACCCTGGAGCTACGTGTTGTGGACGGGTGCCGAATCCGACGGCGCAGGCGCCCCTCCATCCGCCTACGTCATGCCGGCAAGCCGCACCTTCTTCGACATGGCCGATCCGCCGGACGCGCGAGATCGCATCGATCTTTTCGCCGTCATCGACTGTGTTTTTGCCCGCAACGGGGCCTTTACCACCACTGCCAACGGCAATGCCCTTTGCAACGGCGTCGCAACGACCGGCAGTGCCGCTTCGCTGCAATCCAATGCCATCTACTTCTGGACGACCTCCGTCATCGAGTGCGACTTCAACACCTTGAAGCATCCCGCAGTATTCGAGACGGATCCTTTCCTTGTGTGTTTGAAGGACGCTTTGCAAAACGACAAGTTTTTCGCTTCGAGTGCCGCGCTGCCTTTCGTGGTCGCGAAGTAGCGCGTTGTTGAATTCGACCTTGGAATATCGGGTTGTACTCGGGTACAGTGGCTAGTGGCCTAGCCACCAACCTCAAGCCCCCGAATGCCCATCACGTCGACCCAAATACTCAACAAGACCCCGGTTTATCAGCAGCTCAACGAGCTGTTGCGCCAACTCATCCGATCGGGCGAGCTCAAGCCCGGAGACCAGTTCCTGACCGAGCGTCAGATCGCCACGCGATTTGAGGTCAGCCGCGCCACCGCCAACAAGGCGCTGTCGAATCTGGTATCCGAAGGACTGTTGCTCTTCCGAAAGGGCGTCGGCACGTTCGTTCAGCCCGGTACCCTCGATGTGGATCTGCGCATGCTGGTCAGTTTTACGGCGCGCGCAGAGGCCGCAGGCCGCAACCCCGCAACACGAGTGCTCGCCTTTGCCCACAAAAAGGCCTTCGACATTGATCCGCTGGTAGCCGAGCGTTTGCGTCTGTCCGGCGACGAGCCGGTGATTGTCATTGAACGGCTGCGCCTCGCCGACAACCAGCCGATTATCTTCGAGCGAAGATACCTGGTTGAAAAACACGTCCTGGGTATGGACGCCCAGGCCGCGTCGGGTTCGCTTTATGGACTGTTTACCGATGCGTATCATTTGCGCATCGGTGGAGCGGATCAAACGATCCGCGCCATCTCACTGGATGCTGCGAATGCGGAGCGCCTCGGCACGAAACGCGGGACACCAGCGCTTGAGGTGAGTGGCATTGGTCAGCTGGAAAGCGGTGAACCTCTGTGGTACGAATTGACACTCTATCGCGGCGACAGCTACGCGTTTCACAACCGCTTGGGCAACGCTGCCCCCCGCACGGGATCCGCCTTCGAGCTTATTGCCCCGCGTTCGTGAGCTCAAACAACGCCACGGCATAGGGTGCAAGCGCAAGCGTCGAGCCGGACACGGGCAACCCTTCATCAAAGAGGTACCTGTCGGACGCTGTTCTCGTGAGACGTGCTTCGTCGACTATGGCGGCATGAACGGGGTTGCCAGATTCCGGCAATGTCAACCGTATCGCATTTCGGGTCAGATTCGCGACCAACACTTGCGTGGTCTGAGCAACTTGCCAACCGATCGCCGAAAGCCCACGTGGCACCGACACATCGACTGTGGGTTTGCCGGCCACCCTGGCCAGCAACTGTACCACCGACGCCGCAGGTACCGGCCGTGGTCCCGACTCCGATTCAACGAATAGGCCCGCGTCACCGGCTGCAGCACACAGTGATAGGGCTTGAATTTGTGCGCGCGCGGCCTCCATTGCATACCCGGCATAAAACGCAGCACCGAACAGGGCGCCCGCTCGGGGATCGCGCCCCGCCATTGCCAGGCGCTGATTGTTGGGGTTCGGCGTAGGGGTCGCACCGTAAGGATTGGCCCGCATTCCGATCGAGATAGGCCCCACGTGGTAATCACGGTCGCCGATGAACGCACGCGTCGACGCAAACACCCAGGGCAAACACTCAAGCGTCTGCATCACACCGTCGTCATCGGCCGCATGGATGATCGGACAGGTCGTGTGCGTCACAAAGTCGAGCAACGCCACGGGCGGCCTATTCCGGTTTAACTCGGCGAAATAGGCGAAGGTTCCACCACCGAGTCGTACGGTTGGAAACGCCTTGCGTCCCGCCTCGTAGATCTGCGAAAGCGTCGGTAACTCGCCGTCAGGCGGCGGGTCCGTCTTGAGATCGACAGCTCTGGAAAGCGCGATGGTATCGACTTTCAAACCGCTTTTCGCGATGGCATCGGCCAGCCACTGAAATTCTTCGTGCACCGGTCGCACGCAGGGTAGGATCATCTCGAGTGAAACGGCAGCACCGGTCAAAACGGCAAGGCGTTCATAGTCCGCAAGCACGGCTTGAAAACCCTCCTGTCTGGGATCCACCTCGGCAACCAGCGTTTGCACCCCGAGATGCCGAATACGGGCCGCGACCGCAAGCGCCCCTTTCACGTTGTCGCCGCGCACTCCAATCCCAATCGTCGGCATCACACCCAGATGACGATCGGTATGCACCCTCAACGTGTCGCCACCCTTCCCGCTCGATGTACCCGAGGCGACGGGCACATGCTGCACCTTCAGCTCTATGGCCTGCTCAACCGTAACACCGGCTGCCAGTACATACGGGAAGGGCCGCGACAGGGGCCGCACGTAAGTCTTGAACGAAGCATCGGTCCAGTTGCGCTGGTCCTCCATTTCAAACACATCCCCATGAAACCGAACCGTGACGGATAGCCCTTTATCTGGGTAATGGGTGACCGCAGCCAGATCGTACACGGGCTGATCCGAACGCACGTCACGGGGCAACGTTACCGTTTCCTTGCTGCCATCCGTGTGCTCGATGTCTACCGGCGCACCCGCGATTCCGTGCAAGCCGTGCAACACGATGAATCCGGCACGGTTGGTGATGAAGTCAGCAGTCGGGGTCATCTTGGCCGAGAATCGCAAGGTTCCCTCGCGATGTCCTTCAATGTGCGCTTGACACTGCAGAAGCTTCTCACCATCGCGACAGGTGGCGTGATACGTAACGATGAAACCGTCCTCTGTTTCTTCTACCAGCAACCCGCTGCACTCAACGGCGAAGGTTCCCCAGTCCTTGTTGCGAACCAAAAACGCAATACCGCGCAAGATTTCGATTCCGTCGAAGGTGATGGCGCTGAGGTTGCCGCGCCCATCCAGTTCGGCTTGCAGCCGTCCTGCTCGCAACACGCGGCGGGCTGGTTCAACTTCCTCTGTCCCAAACAAAATCTGGTTGGTGCTCGACATGGAGACTACTTGCCGCGGCCAAGGAGGGCGCGCAAGCGGGGACCGAGCAATGCATCCAGCGAGAAGCGTCCCGGCCCCACCAACATCAGGTAGACAGCCGGAATAAAGTAGACGATCGCGAGCTCTTTATTTTTCCAGGGGTTTGGGCCCTGAACCACAAACGCCGCCACACCCATCGTAAACGCCAACCCGAATGCGGCAATGCGCGACGCAAACCCGAGCGCCAGCAGGATGCCACACAGAAACTCCCCCGAAACGGTGCCCATCAGGCTGTTTTTCCAGCCGATCCCCAGTGGATCGGGAAAGCCCTGTGGATCGCCGAGCAACGTTTGCAGTTTCCCCCACCCGTGCAGGTAAGCCATGTTCAGGCCAACGCCTGCGCGCAAAAAAAGCAACGAGAGCGCACTCAAACGACCCTGGGTTTCAGGCATCGTGAAAACTTATGAGATGTCCGGTTAGTCGACTGTAAAAACGTTGTCGGGATAGAATCTTGGCGTGACCGAAACAGACCGCATTGAAGTCCCCATCACCCGCCCCGACTTTGGCGCGGCCGAGTTGGAAGGTGTGGCCCGGGTAATCCGATCCGGTTGGCTTTTGCAGGGAAAGGAAGTCGCCGGCTTCGAGGCTGAGCTTGCCGCCGCCGTGGGCGCGGCGCACGCAATTGCCGTTTGCAACGGAACCGCAGCACTTGAGCTTGCCCTGCGCGCGCTTGGCATCAAGGCAGGCGACGAGGTGATTACGGTCAGTCACAGCTTCATCGCATCGGCAGCTTGCGTGGTTGCCGTTGGTGCAACACCGGTATTTGCCGACGTGGACGTCGACACACTTTCCATCGATCCCGAATCGGCAAGGCGTCTCTTCTCACCCCGCACCCGTGCGCTCATCGCGGTCCATCAGGTTGGTTTTCCCTGCAATCTCGAGGCACTGCTCGACTTGACTCGCGCTGCGGGAATTCCGCTCATTGAAGACGCTGCGTGCGCCCTCGGCAGCGAGATCCGTGTGGCAGAACAGTGGCAGCGCATCGGCAAGCCTCACGGTACCGTGGCGTGTTTTTCATTTCATCCGCGCAAGGTCATCACGGTGGGTGAAGGCGGTGCGGTCACGACAAACGATGCGGCCCTGGCCCATCGGATCCGATTGATGCGCCAACATGGCCTGGACAAACCTGCCGCCCTCGATCGCCCGATCGGAACACCAGACGGCTTTGCACTGCTCGGAACCAATGCACGCATGACCGATCTTGCCGCGGTCATCGGACGACCCCAACTCGCGAGGCTGTCGTCCATTATCGCGGAACGTCGACGCATCGGTGCCCGATACTGTGCTGCGCTTGCCACCCATCCCGTGCTCGCACCTCCGCAAGAGCGGATGAACGCGCGCAGCAACTGGCAGAGTTTTCCGACCTTTCTGCGACAGGGCACGCCCTGGACAGCGGGAGGAGTGCTACGCTTTCTTGCGGATCAGGGTATCAGTGGTCGGGGAGGGCTGACCAATGCCCACGAGGAGGCCGCCTTTGCGGATCCGGAGAGCCATCGCAGGGGACCGCTCCCGGTCTCGGAGGCTCTGCGCGGCGGAACGGTCTTTTTGCCTCTGTTTCACGGGATGCGTCCCGAAGAGGAAAATGCGGTTCTTGTCGCCCTCGACCTGCTCGGCCGATGACCAGTCTAAGGGTTGGCTCTATAAACGACCCTGCCGTATACTCTGGGGATGACCGAGCGAAACAATAAGAGCTCGCGCAGCTGGCGGGGCGAGAGCCCCGAGCGGGGCCGGAACCCCTCGAACCGTCGCTCGCCCTCCGGTGCCACAAAGTCGAACTTTCCGGCTGAGGCCCGCTACTGGGGTCGCATCAATTCGCAAGGGGACTTTGAAGAGGCACCCGGTTTTCCGGCTCCGCGTTTTCAGTTTCCCTGGCGTACCTTGGGTCGTGGTTTGCGCGGCGTCGTACCCCATTTTTCGTCGGCCCTGGTCGGCGCGTTGTCAGCTCTCGCCTTTCAGGCGATTTTGGCCCGCCCTCCTGGAACCGTCACACAACCCGCCCCGACCATCATCGTGAACCCGTCTCCCGTTGTCGCCGCTGTACCCGTACCTGCGCCGACGGTTGCCGTTCCCGAGGCCCGACTCGAACCCGTTGCGGTGGTAGCGCCCCCGGCCGTGCCTCGCGCAGCAACGCCGCGTCTCAGAGCCTCGCCGCGACCAAGGCCGATACGTGACACCAATGTTTCTGTCCCAAGACCTTCCTCCGTGAGGCAGAGCGACCCAGACGCGATTCTGGAGCCTTCTTTTTAAAAACGAAAGGGGCCACCGGCCGTTGGGCGGGTGACCCCTTGTTCGTTTCGGTGCGTGTTTGAGCGCCTAGTGGCAGGGACGTATACGGTTCGGTGTATCAATACCCGAACAACCGCCAAGACGACCCCAGGTGCATGAACGGTAGGTACCCGGCTTACCGCAAGCAGGCACGGCGGCACCTACCCAGCCCGAACCGAAGGAACAGGCGAAGGAGTTTGCCGCTTTTCCGCAAACTGCTGCAGCAATCTTGTTATCGGACAAGCTCGATTCCTCGCCCTTGTTGCAGTTGTAGTCGAACGTTCCCTGGCCAACCAAACAAAACTTGCCCGGGCAATACGCCGTAGGGAAGTACTGTGCTTGGCCCGGGAACGCGGAGGCATTTCCTGGCCCGCAGTCGGTCGTGTTGACGTCAATTGGCTTGGTCCGCGTGTAACCGACCTGGCAAATTCCCGGCGATGCGATGGCGCTATTGACGTCGGATGCAAAGCCATCCCTGTCGCTGTCCACGTAACACTCGCATCCAGCGGATGCGGCGTCAGGGGTGGCCACATTGCAATCATTGTCCTTGCCATCTTTGCATTCAAAACCGCCGGGGAAGGTAGCCGGGTCAACGTCGTTGCAATCGAGATTGCAGCGCGATCCATCCTTGTCGGCATCGGTATAGGTACAGGTACCCGCGCCTGGATCGCACATACCGGCGCAGCCATTCGCATTACACACAACCGCAGTGCCCGCTTTGCATGAGTGGGTCGCCACGGTGCAGGTTTCGACACCGTCGCACGCGTTTTTGTTGTCGCAATCCCCGTCCCCGAGGCAGGTGAATTTACATTCGTTGGTGCAACCTGCGGTGGCGACCTTGTCATCGCAGTCTTCACCTGCGTCGATGGTTCCATTTCCGCAACCCGGGCGGACACAGTTCCCCATTTTGCATTCGCCCTGGGTACCGGCGGGGGTCATACAGTTGACCGCACCGGCGACTGTACCTGGCTCGCACATATGCGTGGCCACGCTGCAGGACTCGGCACCGTTGCAAGCATTGCCGTCGTCGCAAGTCACGCTTGTCTTGCAGTCAAAGCGACACTGGGTGCAGCCATCACCGGTGTTGTCATTTTTATCTTCGCACTCTTCGCCAGAGCGTGAGTCGACATACGTATCACCGCAACGCGAGGTCGCACAAACGCCGCTAACACAAACACCGTCGGTCGCACAAAGCGTCCCGTCGGCAGCCTTGCTGCAATCCACTTCGACTGCAGGCCCGTCCGCGCCACCTGCGTCAGGAACGATGCTACCACCATCCGTTCCCGGCGTGCCGCCACCATCAACCCCTACCGGATTGCTCGAATCGCTGCTGCAAGCGGCAACCCCAAAACCGGCCACAAGCGCCAGACTACCTATTGCGAATATACGACGGACGGATTTCATTATTTGACTCCTTGCGCAGGAGCGTACCTGGAACGGATGCGTGGCACAAGAAAGAGAGATCCTTTCCACTCAGCTGCTGCTTATGGCAATTCGCAAAACAGCGTCAGACTCAACGCGAGCGGCCGTATTGCAGATGGTCCACCTCGACGCCTCCCGCCGTATTGTAGATGCGAATCGAGGCGATACCACCGGGTGCGAAGGCGCCAAAAAATCGGTCCTCGGAGGTGTCGCTCGTGATGTCCGGACCGGGAAAGCCGGCCTCCGAGAAGGGTTTCACTTCGTAGATGATCTTGCCATCGGTTCCGAAGGCTTCGAATCCCACAAGGCCGCCGCCATCGGTCCACACGGCGCCCGCATGGGTCGGAAGTCCGCCAAGCGCATCGGCGTCAAATGTGAATGTCAACGAACCACCGCCCCAGTAGGCGTCACAGGTTCCGGCCAATTTGATGCAACGGTTGTCCGTTCCCCTCCGCCCGAAACCATTTCGGCGGCATCCTGTGCTACGGTTTTAGACTCCTCGTCCGAGCAAGCTGCGATACCCAACGCAACCAACCACCCGATGCAGAGCCCCAGAAATGTACGCATGGAAATGTTCATGTCACAACCGATTCACCCGTCAAGACTCGACTGTCCACATGGCGCAACGCGCTGAAGCCTACTGAGAAAGCATGGTTCGCCGATCCCGGCCTCGGTGGCATCGTGTAACGTTGCGATCAACCGTTCATGAAAACCTTCACCAAACACCGAGCCGCCGAAAGCTACACGGGCTATGCGTGCATCGGCCTCGACAATCCGAAGGGCCCCGACAACGTGGGCTCAATCATGCGCGCCGCAGGCTGCTACGGCGTCCACAGTGTCTTTTATTCTGGCGAACGTTATGCCCGCGCCAGCGCACTTCGCACCGACACCAAGCAGGTGCATCTGCAGATTCCGCTCATCGGGGTGGACGATTTGAAGCAAGTCATTCCACTCGGCTGCGTGCCAGTTGCGGTCGAGTTGCATCCCAATGCAAAACCGCTGCCCGAATACACCCATCCGCAACGCGCGTTCTATATCTTTGGACCCGAAGACGGCGATTTGAAAAGCGAGATCACCGGGTGGTGCGAGGACATCGTTTACATACCCACCCACGGCTGCATGAATCTCGCAGCGACCGTGAACGTCGTGCTTTACGACCGGCTTGCAAAGTCACGGTTGTAAACGCGGTACGGTGTCAACTCGACCAGAGATTTTTTTCGAGAGCGTCCAACATGGCGAATGCGACCGCTGGACGTGGAAAACCTGCACGATCATGGATTTCGGACGCGTGCTCCTGTTCTGCCGACGCTCGGAGGCCGGCGATGAATTGTAAACGTTCCCGCTGGATCAGGGCTCGCTCGTTGGCTGAAAGTTGCGGTTCAGCCCAGGCCGCAATGCGGTGGGAAAGCTCGGCGTGCTGCGTTTCATCGTTGGCGATCGATCCCATCGCAGCGCGATAGGCCGGATCCTTCGCGAATTGTGCCTGGTACATACCGACAAGCGCGCCGTAGGTTTCGCGAACACACCCTTCAACTGCATTTTCACGGGCCACCTCAAACAACGTCTTGCGCGCCCGACGCGGCACCTCCACAACAATTGGTTCGCCACCTTCCTGTGCGGACAGGAATGCAACCATCGCTGCATGTCGTATTTCGTCACGCGCACTGCCCACGGCTTGCTCAATCAACTCAGATGGCGCGTGCAGGGCTCGCAGGTCGTCGGCCAACATCAAGAACGCCGGAACCGAAGCGGCTTCGAGTGCGGCGCTTTCACTCAAGAATCCGGCGTAGCTGTTCCAGCGGGGCGTCGATTCGTTCGCGAGTTGACACCCGTCTGGCATACGACCAATGACACATTGCCCATTCACCAGCTCAAGTTGTTTTCGCTCGATGGGCGCTCCAGCTTCGGGAAGCCTGACCTCAACGTAGTATTGAGGTCGGGCACAATCGGTTTCTTTTGCCCGTATTACGAATACATCGTTCTTGCAGCTGATACCCGTTGCCGGAGAACATTCCGTATTCAAACGTTCCCAGAAGCCAGCCACCAGCAGGGCCTCGGCAGCGGTGTCGATGGGCGCAAGGAATTTCGCGGCTTCGCCTGCGGTTTTGTAGACGATCACCTCGTTGCCCTTGCGGGTAAGGAGATAGCGAGGCTCATATGAAAAGCCGGGAAAGGCCGGCACGCCGCTGTCAACTGGCGGCGTCGCCTGGAGGATCGCGGCGTCAATCGCCGCTTGGCACTTGTCGGGTTCTGTAGATGAGGAACACGGTTGGCCCACAGAAGCCTGAATCGACGCACCAATATGCAGCGCCATGTAATCGGGTTTACTCGGCGGACGGAGCATGCCGATTTTCGGCGGATCTTGGGCAACCGTACAATCGAACGCTGCGATGGCAGCGTTGCACGCCCCAGACGCGACGGGAATCGTGGATCCGTCTTCCTTGCCCGTACCGCCAAGGCCACCGCTTCCCCCTGCGTCGCCGCCGTCGCGATCACCGTCAAGCGATGGCGTCGCACACGCCACAAGACCCACCACGCTTAAACCAATGGCGTCTCGGAGCGCATTGCGCAGTACGGAACGCAAACGAGACTCCGCCGCTGGATCGCCAGGCAGAGATTTCAATTGCACGGTGCGTAACACGGACTGGTTGGTGTTTTTCATGGTCAAATCGTTCCTTCCGAGGCAGACGATATCGTGACAGCGATGTCACGGGTTCCGGGTACTTTTTTCAGGGAGGGCCCTTTTAGCCTTCACGCCGCACCCTTCTCGGGATGCAGCAATCTCCGTGCCAGACGGGAGACCCTGTTTCCACGCCCTCTTTTCAGAACGTCCAGAAAACGTTGACCGCGAGGATCTTCAGCGAGTGATCGGTCGGCTCCCGATTTTGGAACACGTTCATGAAGCCTATCTCGAACCGTGGCCCGAGGGTCGAGGGGAAACCGAGGCCTGCGAACAGTCGATTCTGATCGAAGCCGGATGCCAGGCCCCAGTCCGTCTTGTTGAATTGATAGAAGGTCTCGTTCCACAGCACCAGCATCAAGGGTAGACCCGAAAAGGTATACGTACCACGCGCCATGATTCGTAAACGATGACCCACATCGTCCCCGGAACCAAAACGTTGCTCAAGTCGAGGTCGCAGCATCAGACTCAAACCTTCGGCGACGTTTCCCTGAAAAATAAACTGCTGCCAGGCTCGCTGCTCCGATTTGTCGGACTTGCCATCCATTACGGTCGGCACATAGGCATAACCCACGTATCCCGTCACGCCCTGGATGAATCGATATCCTATGCCGGGACGCAAGATGTAGAGGGTTGAGCCCGAGCCCCGGCGGGCATGCAGATCCAGCCAACCCACCGCGCCACCTGCGTGTGACGGTTCGGTTTGAAAGTTGGTCGAGGTCCAGATTTGAAACTCGCTATCGGTAGCAGCGTGCGCGACCGAGGTTGACGACAAACATCCCACAATCAGCGCCGCCAGAATGCAAAGGCTTCGATTGGTGATCATAAGCGGATGCTAGCACCTACTTTCCCGGATTGGCGTAGGCTTGCGCGCATGCACCAACCGCGCAATTTGATGGGACGCCTGCTTGAAAGGGCCTCGCGCAGGGTAACCGAGGCTACAGGCAGTTCCTGGGCGTTTGCCATTGCCACCCTCGTGATCGTGACCTGGATCGTCACCGGTCCCTTCTTCGGCTTTTCGGACACCTGGCAGCTCGTCATCAACACCGGCACCACCATCATCACATTCCTGATGGTGTTCCTAATCCAGCGCACGCAGAACAAGGAATCCCTGGCGGTGCAGCTCAAGCTCAACGAAATCGTTGCGGCAATTCAGGGTGCGAGCAATCGCTTGATCGACGTGGAAGATCTTAGCGAAAAGGAACTACAGACCTTGCACCGTCATTACCGTGTACTCGCCGCCATCGCCAAGAAGGATGTCGATCTCTTGCGCTCGCACTCGATCGAGGAAGCCGAGGCGCGCCACCGTGATAAACATGGCACGTAGACATGAACGAGAGAAAATGCTGAGCTTAACTGGTCCCGCCGAACCAGCGAGCACGTCGGGTTGAACCGAAATTGACCTTGCTGATTCGCAAGTCTTCGCTCGGTGGGTGGTACGTACCAGTCGGCTTTAGACCCGAGAAGAAGTCGACCTCGACCTCTGCAATACGGTTGGCGCCGAACTCGATGTAACACGTTCCAAAACCCGGGTTCTTCGCGGTTTGTTCTTCCTCGCGGAAGATCGCCGTCAGATTCGCAGCGACGGCGCGCGCGGCGCCTTCGGCAAAAACGCCTGCCTTGGGCGCACCTGTGTTGGCCAGATCGCCCACGGCATAAACACCGGGGAACTTGGTCTCGAGCGTGCGCGGGTTCACCGTCACCCAGCCGTCGACGGTCAGGCCTGCCTCGACGACCACATCGGGCGCGCGATTTTTCGGCACACCCAGGAAAAGATCACAGGGCAACTCGCGGCCTCCCTCAAGCAAAACCACGTTGCGCACGCGATCGACCGAGGCCACGCGGCTATTCGGCAGATACTCGATGTTGCGCTCGGCAAAAGCCTCAATCAACGCCTTCGACGTCTCGGGTGATGGCGGCACCGGAGATGGGAGGGGATTGATGAGGGTGAGGTGACAGTCGCCCCGAATGCCACGTTCCAAAAGATAGTCGTGCAACATCAAGACGCACTCGCTTGGCGCCGGTGGACACTTGTAGGGCGCACCACAGACACCCACAACCGCGTGTCCTTTTTTGAACAAAGGCAATACGGTTGCAAGATGGGTCGCGCCCGCCACCGAGTAGAACTCGTTGTCACCCAGGGTGATCCCGGGCGTGCTCGAAACGTCGTAGTCCGCACCGAGCGCAATCACCAGAATGTCGGCGTTGTAACTTCCGACGTTGGTCACAACCCGACGCTCGGCCGGGTCAATGGATTGCACAAACTCACGCTTGAAGTTGACGCCCGGCTTGACGAAGTGTTTATAGAACATCCGTGCGGCCTCGGCCGTAGATTTCCCGAACATCACATCAAGCTTGGCGAACCCGAAGATAAACGCGTCGGATTTATCGATGATTGTGATCTCGATGGCGTCGCCATGCGTCTCTGATAGAGACGTGGCGAGCTCAAGGCCAGCGAAACCAGCACCCAAAATCAGGACGCGTTTTTTCACTACGCTTTGCCCGTTCCAGGTTGTGCGACGAAACGAAGATAGGGCTTCACCTGACGGAAGCCGTCTGGGAACATGATCTTCGCCTCATCATTGGAAATGGCGGGAACGATGATCACGTCCTCACCCGAGCGCCAATTGACGGGCGTTGCCACGCGGTGTTTCGCGGTGAGCTGCATCGAATCGATGACGCGCAAGATCTCGTCAAAGTTGCGACCCGTGGTCATCGGGTAAGAGATCGTCAACTTGATGCGCTTGTCGGGGCCGATGACGTAGACGGTGCGAACGGTCTGGTTGTCGACGGCGGTGCGGCCAGCGGAGTCGCCCGCGGTATCCCCGGGGAGCATGTCGTACAGC
This sequence comes from Myxococcales bacterium, assembly GCA_043759805.1. GTDB lineage: Bacteria > Myxococcota_A > Polyangia > Fen-1088 > Fen-1088 > JAWXBF01. The sequence continues at coordinate 29,982 of JAYUPZ010000543.1, forward strand.
TTCGACACCGCGAGCGTTGGATCGCCAATCATCGGGAAATTGGGGGCCGTGCCCTGGGTTTCCTCGATGTCTGTGGCCCAGCCTGCATGCCTGTCGACGGCATCCACCGAAAGACCGATGACCTTGACGTTGCGCTTGTCGAACTCGGGCTTGAGCTTGGCCACATAGCCAAGCTCGGTCGTGCAGACGGGCGTGAAGTCTTTGGGGTGCGAGAAAATGATGCCCCACGAATCACCCAACCACTGGTGAAATGAAAGGGGACCCTGGGTGGTTTCTGCCGTGAAGTCCGGAGCGATATCGGAGATGCGTAGTGACATGGTGTTCCTCGGCGCACACTCTACAATGCGATAAGGGGGGAATGGAATGCCCCCGAGGATACGGACGGGCAGCACTGCGCTTGCCATGCTCGGCTTCCGCCCCTAGCATCGTCGGCCATGACCGCTCTGCTCTTGACCCTGCTCACCCTTGCTCAGGCAACCCCACCCGCGCCCAAATGCGGTACCGCGCGTCCCACGCTCGAGGCCATCAAGACGGCCGAGGGCCTCGTGATTTCCGAAAACGGAACCATCTATTTTTCGCAGCCCTTCGGAGGCGCTGCGGCCTCGAACTTTATTGGCCGCTACCGTCCGCCCTACAAAGAAGTGGAACTGAACTGGCTTGAGGTCGGGCCGAAGGCGCTTGGCATTGCGCTCGATCCCAAAAGGCGTGTGTTGTATGTCGGTTCGCGCGGCCGAAAGAAGCTCCTGTCGGTGGTGCTGACCGATCCACCGGTCGTCAAGGAACTCGCCGACGCCGAGGCGGACATCAATGGTGTTACGGTTTCGGAGGATGGGTCCGTCTACTACACCGATCAGGGCAGCGGCCACGTTTTCCGCGTACTCGGAGACGGAACCAAAACCCAGGTCACCACCAAACCCGTCGACGATCCCAACGGCATTGCTTTCGGCCCCGACGCTAAACTTTATGTGCTGACCTACGCCAAGCCAAAAGTAACACAACTTACCATCGCGGACGGCAAGGAAGTTTCCCGTTCCGCCTTTGCCGAGATTCCAGCCGGAAAAAATGCCGATGGCATCACGTTTGACGCCAAGGGGCGCATGTACGTCACGGCAGAATCGCTTTTCAGGTTAAGTGTAGACGGCAAGACA
>JAYUPZ010000544.1:0-6263 GCA_043759805.1 Myxococcales bacterium
GCGTTGAAAGCGACGTTCACTGCAACGGCAAACATTGAGGCAATCATCGGTATCCGCGGTCGATCAACGGCGTAAAAACCGGGCACCAGACTCTTGACCAGGCTGTAGGGCACGACGCCGAGCATGTACATTCGCAACACGTCAGAGGTGGCAACCACACCTTCGTGCGAGAAGCGGCCCCACTTGAACAACATCGCCACGATGGGTTCAGAAAGCAGAATCAACCCAATGCCGCTTGGAAGCGCCAGCATCCAGACTGCAGACAGACCCTCGGCCGTGCGGTTCGAGAGTGCCGCGCGATCGCCCCGAGCGGCGTCCTGCGATACTCGCGTGGTCGTCACCGTCGCCAGCGCCACGCCGAACAAACCGATCGGCAAGTAGAACAGACGAAACGCATTTGAAAGATAGGTAACCGGGCCGTCTCCCAGCGCCGAGGCAAAACGGGTGTTCACGAACACATTGACCTGCACGGCGGCAAGGCCAATCACGGCGGGTGCCATCAAGCGTGCAATACGCCTCACACCGGGATCGCGCCAGATCCCCGTGACAATGGAGGGTCGATAACCGGTCCGCCACAAGCTCGGTATCTGCATGCCGGTTTGCACGACAGCCGCGGCCACGGTCCCAATCGTAAACCACCACAAACCTCGGTTCGTATCCGTGTGCCAGAACCAGATGGCCAAACCGAATCCAATCGAGGTGATGTTAAATAACGCGGGTGCAAAAGCGGGTGTGACGAATCGTCCCTCGGCATTCAACATGCCCATGAACACAGCGCCGAGACTGATCAACAACAGGATCGGCATCATCCACCGCGTCAGTGCAACGGTCAGTTCAACCTTGCGCTGATCGCCGGCAAACTCGCCTGAAATCAATGCCACGACGGGCTCTGGAAACAAAAGCCCCAACACCATCAATGACCCGACGACCAGGGTCACGGCCATGATCACGCGGTTGGCGAGTAGGTGGGCGCGCGCCCTGCCTTCCTTTTCAAGTGTCGACGTAAATGTCGGAACGAAGGCACTCGAAAGCGCGCCCTCGGCGAACAAGTCACGAAGCAAGTTGGGAATCTGAAAGGCAACGCGGAAGGCATCCGTCATCCAGATCGGAAACAGGGCCAAAAACACCGCGTCTCGTATCACGCCAAGGACGCGCGACACCATCACCGCCACGGTGACCGGCATGGAAGAACGCAAGGTGCTTTTTCCCGAAGGCGTACTCATACTACGCTCCGAAAAATAGCCAGGGACAGGGTGCGAGGCACCATGCCGCGATTCTACTCGACGACTTTCCTGAAGCCGTTTTTGTGAGCAGACGACACCGGTCCGAGTTCCAGATCCAGAAGATTCTTGACGACCAGATTGCGACCCCCGGTGCGCCCTATGACCTCGAAGGGAACGTTCGCATCCGCCGCCATTGTGCGTACCGTTTCGAGATTGTCAGCTGAAACCGACAAAAGTGCCCGTGACGGCGCCTCGCCAAACAACGAGGCAACGGGAACAAGCCCGTCGGATGTCAGATCGACCGAGCAACCAATCGGAGTCGCCGCTGATATGCAACATTCGGCCAGGGCGACGCCAATGCCGCCCTCGGACAGATCGTGGGCCGAGCGAACCAGACGGCCGTCTGCAAGCGCAATACATAACTGGTGTAGTCGGTGTTCCGCTTCGATGTCGAGGCGCGGAGGGCGACCCGCCACCTTGCCGTGAACGACCTTGAGGTATTCGGAACCGCCCAGATCGGTTGACGCTGTTCCGAGCAGGACGATAGCATCGCCCTCTCCTTTGAACGCGTGCGTAACCGTCTTGGTGGGGTCGTCTATGAGTCCGACCATCGCGATCATCGGCGTCGGGTAGATCCCCTTTCCGTCGGTCTCGTTGTAAAAGCTCACGTTTCCAGAGACAATCGGTGTGTTGAAGACCTTGCAGGCTTCGGACATGCCTCGGATGCCCTCGATGAATTGCCACATGATCTCTGGCTTTTCCGGGTTGCCGTAGTTGAGACAATCGGTGATTGCCTGAGGCCGAACACCCGAGACAGCCAGATTGCGTGCGCACTCGGCAACGGCCAGCCGCGAACCCTCATAAGGATCGAGAAAGCAATAGCGCGAGTTGCAATCGACCGAAAGGCCGATGCCCTTAGCCGTACCATCGGGACGGAGCACACGAATGACCGAGGCATCGGCCTCGCCTGGCCGTGTTACGGTTCCGACCCGAACCATGTGATCGTACTGGCGAAAGACCCATTCCTTCGATGCAATATTGGGCGAAGCGAGCAGATCGAGCAGTACCTGCCCTAGACTGTCGCCGGATGGCTGCGGCAATGCCAGTGGATCAACCGCGTGCAAGGCATCCAGATAGGCAGGTCGCGCAGAGGGGCGATCATAGCGAAGCCCCTCTGCCAGTGGATCGGCCGGTACATCCGCCACAATCTCACCGTTCCGCTTGAGCACCACGTGACCGGTTGTGGTGACAACGCCGACGTAAGCGGCATCGATGTCCCACTTTTCCAGGATCTTCAGGGCCTCGGCTTCGCGACCCTTGGTCACAACGGCGAGCATGCGCTCCTGCGATTCGGAAAGCATAATTTCGTAAGCACTCATGCCGGCCTCGCGCAGTGGCACCTTATCGAGATCCATCTCAATGCCGTTGCCAGCACGGGCTGCCATTTCGATCGAGGACGACGTGAGCCCGGCTGCGCCCATATCCTGGATGCCAACCAGCAATCCAGGAACAGCCATCAGTTCAAGACAGGCTTCGAGCAACAGTTTTTCTGCAAAGGGATCGCCAACCTGAACCGTAGGACGCTTCTCTTCTGAAGTTTCGTCGAATTCAGCTGACGCCAACAACGATGCGCCGTGGATGCCATCTCGGCCGGTTTTCGAGCCAAAGTAAAGCAAGGGGTTGCCAACGCCCGAAGCCGTTCCGTAGAAAATGCCATCACGTTTCGCAATACCGAGCGTGAAGGCATTGACCAAGATGTTCCCGGCGTAGCACTCGTCAAATGCCACATCGCCACCGACCGTGGGCACACCCATCGAGTTGCCATAACCGCCAATACCCGCAACAACACCATTGACGAGGTACGCGGTTCGAGGATGAGACGGCGGACCGAAACGCAGCGCATTGAGGCTTGCGACCGGTCGGGCGCCCATCGTGAACACGTCACGCATGATGCCACCGACCCCCGTCGCCGCGCCTTGATAAGGTTCAACGAACGAAGGGTGATTGTGAGATTCCATCTTGAAGACGGCAACTTGCCCGTCTCCGATGTCAATGATCCCCGCATTCTCACCGGGGCCTTGCACTACTTGCGGACCTTCGGTGGGAAGACCCTTCAGGTGAATGCGTGAGCTCTTGTAGGAACAGTGCTCGGACCAGGCCGACATGAACAGACCCAGTTCGGTGAAGGATGGCGTCCGCCCAAGGATCTCGAGCATGCGATCAAATTCGCCATCCGTCATACCGTGGGCGCGACCCACTTCTCGGGTGACCACAGGTTCTAGACGAGCATTGCCGGCGCTCATTGTTTGCCTCCAGCTTTTTTCTCGAACGATATCAACAAAGATTCAAAAAGTTGCCGACCATCCACCCCACCAAGAATCGATTCGGAGGCTCGCTCTGGATGCGGCATCAAACCCACGACGTTTCCCCGGGCGTTGCATACACCCGCAATGCCACCGAGCGAACCATTGGGATTCGCTTCGGTCGTCACGCCACCCGCGTGATCACAATACCGAAAGACCACCTGTGAAGCAGACTCGAGGGCGGCAACATTGTCATGAAAATATCGACCGTCAGCGTGTGCGATTGGCATTCGCAACACACGCCCCGCGGGAATCGCCGATGAAAACGGTGTCGGCATGCCTTCGACGCGAACGAAGACGTCCCGACACTCGAACCTGAGCGTGGCGTTCCGCGCGAGTGCGCCCGGCAGGAGGCCACTTTCGCACAACACCTGAAATCCGTTGCAAATGCCAAGCACCGCTTTTCCCGCGCCAGCAAACGTTCGCACCGAATCCATGATGGGTGACTGCGCAGCGATCGCGCCCGAACGCAAGTAGTCCCCGTAAGAAAAGCCGCCCGGTACAACCACCACATCGGTGTCATCCGGTAGCGAGCCATCCTTGTGCCAGACGAACGACGCGGCCGTACCCATGACTGTGCCCAAGACGTGAAGCGCATCGTCGTCACAATTCGAGCCAGGGAACTGGATAATGGCAACCCGCAAACGAGAAGGAGACGACACGTCAGTCCTCGATCTCAATGTGAAAGTCCTCGATGACCGTGTTGGCAAGCAGCTTCTTGCACATGCCCTCGACCCGTTCGCGCGCGGCAGCCGAATCGACGCCGTTCAATTTCAACTCGATGAAGCGACCGACGCGAACGTCGGATACACCATCAAAACCGAGACGGCTGAGTGATTGTTCCACCGCTCGTCCCTGAGGATCCAGCACGGCGCGCTTTAATGTGACGACAACTTTGGCCTTTGACATGTTCAGATTCCCAGATTCCTGCGCATGCGCGCGTTGGGTTCCTCGGTGTTTGGGATGAATGGCTTACCAGTGACGATTTCGAATAATGAGATGTATCGACGGGCGGCTTCCATCCGAACGTCGTCGGTGAGCGGAGGCGGCGGGCCGTCCCCTTGATACCCCTGTGCCACGAATGAACTTCGCACGAAGTCCTTGTCGAGCGCTCGAGGTGGATCGCCCATGGCCAGGCGCGCATCAAAATCATCCGCAAACCAGTAGCGAGAGCTATCGGGCGTATGAATTTCGTCGATGAAACAAAGGCTTCCGTCCGGTTTGCGACCGATCTCGTACTTGGTGTCGACCAGAATTAACCCGCGCTTGCGAGCCTCGGCTTGGCCGAAGGAAAAAAGGCGGGTACACAACGCCGCCGCACGGTCGAACTCTTCCTCAGAGATGACAGCACGCTCGAACAACACTTGCCTCGAAACCGATTCGTCGTGCCCACCCTGTGCCGCCTTGGTGGAAGGCGTCAGAATCGGCGCATCGAGGGGTTGGTTCTTGCGCATACCCTCGGGCAACTTGAACCCGCAAAACTCACGGGCCCCCTGTTCATAATGAACCCATATCGAGGTCTTCGTGGTGCCAGTCAGGTACGCACGCATCACAAACTCAAGCTGCAACGGAACGCATTCCACGCCCACCATCACATTGGGATCGGGAACCGAAAGAACGTGATTCGGAACCAGATCCCGCGTGAGTGCAAACCAGTGCTGCGCAATTTCGTTCAGAACCTGTCCCTTGAATGGAATGGTTCCGAGCACCACGTCGAAGGCGCTGATGCGATCGGTGACGACCACGTAACGTCGACCGTCCGCGATATAACAATCGCGAACCTTGCCCTTGTACTTCTCACCAAGCTTCGGAAAGTCCGTCGTCGAGATCGTGCGTGACAACTGGGATGCAAGAACGTCGTTGCCAATCATGACAGAGCTACCGCCAAGGCACGATCGATGATGGTGTCAACGTGGCGCAGGTGATGGGACAGATCAAACACTGCGGCAACTTCCTGCGCGGTCAGATACTGATTCACGTCCGGATCGGCAGTCAACAGTTCCTGGAATGAAGGACCCTCTCCCATGCCACCACCCGGCCCCATGCCAATGCGCTCGGCGACCGTCAAGGCGCTCTTCTGAACGCGCTCGTAGGCGTTCTGCCGGGCAAGGCCCTTCCGAACCAGTGCCAACATCACGGCCTCGCTGTTGTAAAGGCCTCCGGTCATTTCCAGATTGCGCGTGCAACGGGTGGGATTCACCACCAAACCGTCGATGAGTGACGTCGCTCGCTTGACCATAAAATCGGCCGTCACCGTTGCGTCGGGACCAATGTACCGCTCAACCGACGAATGCGAGATGTCGCGTTCGTGCCAAAGCACAACGTTTTCCCGTGCCGCCTGCGCAAAGGCTCGCAACATCCTCGCAAGGCCCGTGAGATTCTCGGACAGAATCGGGTTCTTTTTGTGGGGCATTGCGGACGAACCCTTTTGGCCCTTGCCGAAAGCCTCCATGGCCTCGCCAACCTCGGTACGCTGCCAGTGGCGAACGGTGACCGACATGCGTTCAATCGCAGTACCCAATCGCGCGAGTGCTTCAAAGAGAGCCGCGTGCCGATCGCGGGAAACGACCTGTGTTGGAACCGTTTCAGGCTGTAATCCAAGCGTTGCAAGCGCCTGCATCTCAATGGCGGGCGTAAGGTTGGCATAAGTCCCGACGGCGCCAGCGATCTTCCCGAC
>JAYUPZ010000545.1:0-13455 GCA_043759805.1 Myxococcales bacterium
AGGCGCGCCCGACGCGGTCGAGGTACTCACCCGTGCGGGTGTCGACGCGAATCGTATCACCCATGTTTACGAACAGGGGAACCTTGACCGTGGCGCCACTCGCTATCTTCGCGGCCTTGGTCACATTGGTCGCGGTATCACCCCGTGCGCCAGACTCGGTCTCGACAACCGGTTGCTCGATGAAATTCGGCAGAGTGACGCCGACGGCACGACCCATGAAGAACAGCACCTCGACAACGCCATTTTCCGGCATAAATCCTTTGTCGTCGCCGATCAAGTCATTGGTGATCTGGACTTGTTCGTAATCGGTTGTGTCCATGAACACACACATCTCACCCTCATCGTAGAGGTACTGCATGTGCTTGGTCTCGACATCTGCCGACTCAAGCTTTTCACCCGTTCGCAGGTTGCGCTCGATGACGCTGCCGGTGAGCAGGTTCTTCATTTTGGTTCGGGTGAACGCTGCGCCCTTGCCAGGCTTGACGAACTGAAATTCGACGACCGAAAACGGAGCGCCGTCGATCATGATTTTCAAACCCTTGCGAATCGCCGACGTATCGTAGGTGGCCATGTCCCGGCGATCTATCCCGGACCCAGCGAACCGTCAACCGTCCCGTTATGTGGATTGTACTTACTTGCCACCCCAGAACGCGGCGACGAGGGCCAACACCAACAGTGCAATCGCGATGCCTACGTACATTCCGCGAGAGGAACCGCCCTTTTTCTGGCCGAATTCTGCCAGACGGCTCGTCATCATCATTCCCGAAACCGGAGCGGGCCGATCGGCACCCAGCGGCTCGGCTTTGAGCGCCGTCATCTCCGCCAGCGACTCGAGTGGTTTAACAACGGGCAGGCTGGACTCGGTCCGCGAGTTTTCCTCTGGAGGCTCGGTCGGGCTAATCGCAGTTGGATCGTCGTCGAACGAACCGGGAGGGATCGGCGAGCGCGTCGGCGGCGTGAGCGGCCGCAATGTTGACGGTGAACGGCGCGCTCGAAATGAAGGCACACCACCGGCCTGAACCAACAAATCGGCAACCCCACCATCGCCCGGCAAAAGGCTTTCAGCGTATTCGAGAATGATTCGGGCACGGGTTCGGTCGCCACGTTGCAACAGAACCTGGCCCAGGCGACGGATGGCTTCGGGATGTTCGTCATCCGAATCCAGCACTTTAATAAGCTGCGCGGTCGCACTTTCAAGCCGCCCCCGCACCAGGTGGGCATGGGCAAGTGCCGTCAGACCGTCGAGCGAATTCGGCAAGAACACCAGGCCTTTACGACAGACCTGCTCGGCCTCATCGGCCTTCCCAAGTTCGCACAAACGATCCGCCAGCGAGGCAAACACCTCGGACTTGGGATTCGCTGAAAAAGCGGTTCGTAGACGTGATAGCTCTGCGTCTTCGTTGTTCAAGGATTGCCCGGTCACCCGCGTCGATTCTATACCAATACGGGTTCTCGCCCATTTCCATGTCTGCAAACCGACCAAGTTCCCAAAAGGCACCGATCCGCCGCCCCGATTTGGGAACGACCCGACCCTGGGTCGTGTTGAGTGCGTTTTTGCCAGAACTCAGGTGGCTTTCGGCCTATTGCGAGTCGAACCCACTCCTTCAAAGCGGGATCGTGCTTGGAACGACGGGCATTGGACTTGTGGATGCAGCGGCCGGCGCGAGTCGATTTCTCGGCAGTCTTTCGCCAACGGTACGGCCACGCGGCGTTATTTTCGTTGGGACGGCTGGCGTGGCCACTCTGAAGCGACGGCCAGAAGCGCCTCAAGCTGTTGTACCGGCGCGCCTGGTTTTGCATAGCCGGAGCGTCTCAAACGGCAACGCTTATCTCCCTGGGATAATGGTCTCCGAGGTTGTGTCCAATCGAGTCCTTTCACGACGCTTCGAGCAAGCCGGGGCCCTTTCCGTTCCGCTCGCAATTTGCCCCATCGGGATCACCCGAACGCGGGCGCCCCGATTACCCCGACCGTTTGTCGAAAACCTCGAAGCCTTTGCTGTCGCACGTGCGGCCGCGCAGTTCAAACTTCCCTTCGCGGCGGTGCTCGGCATCAGCAACACCATCGGGCGCGACGCGCACGTCGAATGGAAAGCCAACGCAAAGGCGGCATCCGAGGTGGCGTGTAAGACGGTTGCGAGTGCCTTACTCAGGGCGCCCAGTCGATAGTCGGGATACCTGCCGGGAGCAAGTTCGCAGCACTCGCGCGTTGAAAGAGCGTATCCACCGCACGTCGAACGTCCGGCGCCATGGTACGGGTATCCTCGTTGGCGTACATGCCAAGATAGCGATCGATGAGCGCGGGATCCGCAAGTGCGGCGTCACCCCTTTCCTGAGCAACGACGTGTGAAATAATCTCGTCGCGATGCTCAAGTGCCCATTCGATCGCGCGCCCCAAAACCCGTGATACGGTTTCGATGCGTTCAGTCCCAATCGATCTCCGAACGACGTTTACACCCAGTGGCAATGGCAACCCGGTCTCAGCTTTCCACCACTCCCCGAGCTCTACCACCTTGTGATAACCCCGCTGTTCGTACAACAGGCGCCCTTCGTGGATTAACAGCGCGGCATCGATCTCGCCCGAATCCAGTGCATTGAATGCGCGGGAAAACGGTGCAATCGGAACGACAACGGGAACGATGCCTTCGGCGATGAGACGCAACACCAGCCATGCAGTGGTGGTGTGGCCCGGAATTCCGACGCGTTTGCCACGCAGTTCCGCGATGGACAGGGCCTGACGCGAAACCACCACGGGGCCAAAGCCACGCCCAACCGACGCGCCATGCGGCAACAACAAATAGTCCCTGGCAATATGCGGCATCACGCCAAGCGACACCGCCACCACATCGGCCGCGTTGGACTGCGCCAGCGCATTGAGCGTCGCGGTATCTGCCCGCTGATGCTCAAATGATAGTCCTTCCATGTCGATGCGATTCGCGGACAGCGCAAAAAACATGAGGGCGTCGTCGGCGTCCACCGAGTACGCGAGCGATATCAATTCCGGTCGACGTTGTGACACAAAAAGTCTGATACCTTGTCGCCCGCAGTGAAGGAAGAGAAAACGGTCGTCAGTGTTTTTCAGAGTGTGGCCAGTGCCGTGGACGGCGCGCGACTTGTGCGCGAAAGCCTGGGCGCGCAGACCGATACCAGCTGGCATCCAACGGCTGTCCTTGCCCTCGGCAAGGTCGCATTCCCGATGTTCGACGGGGTGCGTCCATTTTTGCGCGACCACGGCGTGTCGCGGAACCTGTTGATCGCTCCCGCCTCCCGGTTTCCTTCGAATCCCGATTTACCCCCGGGAACACAGGCGCTCGTGGCCGATCATCCTACCCCCAGTGCACGCAGCCTGATTGCAGGCGTCGCAGCCAGAGCCTTTGTCGAGGCACTGCAGCCGGACGATCGCCTGCTTGTGCTCATCTCGGGTGGCGGGTCGGCGCTGGTTGCCGGTCCTGCCAAAGGTCTGTCGTTCGAAGATAAACGTGATACGGTTACTGCCGTCGCCCGCGCAGGCGCCACGATCGCCGAGTTGAATGCCGTGCGCAAGCACCTGTCCTCCATCAAGGGAGGACGTCTCGCACTCGCCACACGCGCGCAAACACGGGTGCTGTCGCTTTCCGATGTGGTTGGCAACGATCCCGGAACCATCGCGTCCGGTCCGTTTTCACCAGATGCCTCCACATTTTCCGATGCGCTCGCAATCGTAAAACGCCTTGCACCCGACGCACCTCGGACGGCGATTGATCATTTGCAACGGGGTGTCGACGGTACAATCGATGACACCCCGAAGCCGGGCGATCCGCGTCTTGCCCACGTCGACTACCGCATCCTTGCAAGCCCGGAACGTGTGCTCGCGCTCGGTGAGGCCGAAGGGCTAGCTCGGGGTCTCCAAATTCAAACGCTGGCCCGCAATACGGAAGAAGACGTGGGCTTATTGGCAGCGCGATACGGCGCTGTTGCTAAAAAGGGCGCTGTAGCGGGAACTCTGTACGTAGGCAATGGGGAGCCCTCCATTCGAGTCACGGGATCGGGGCGTGGCGGCCGCGCTACCCACCTTGCATTGCTGATGGCGCAACAACTATCCGGGCTTTCAGGCGTGTCATTTTTAAGCGCGGGAACCGACGATCGCGATGGCGCAAGCGAGGCATCGGGCGCGGCGGTCGACGGCGACACCTGGTCGAGGGCGATCTCGGCGGGCCTCGATCCGGTAAGATCCCTCGCAGATTGCAACAGCGATCCTGTGTTGGCGGAGCTCGGATGTCTTGTCAGGGGTCCCGGGACCTCGAACCTGCTAGATTTGCACCTTCTGCACTTTGGCGGCTAACCTGTGACCCGTGGAACGACGTAATTTTCTCAGATTGTCCCTACCCGCTCTCGCGGGGATGGTGGCGCTCTCCAGCGGGCAAGCGCTTGCTGCACGCAAACGTAGGACGCGGAAAAAGAGGACTCCCACGCGTTCGGTTCCCTGGCTCGTCAATGGCAAGCCCAACGTTCAGGCGCTTGGCGCTGCCGTCATGGATCTCGAAAGCGGTCGGGTGTTGTTCTCGAAGCGCCAGGACGTTGCACGTCCCATCGCCTCGGTCAGCAAGTTGATTGCGACGTTGACGATCGTCGACCATGGCCTTGACGAGAATGACGTCACGACCATCACGCAAGTTGACGCGGATGTGGCCAAGGGCGGTGCCACATCGCGCCTGTTCACGGGCATGACGTTGTCGAATCTCGATTTGTTACACGCGGCTCTGCTTGGCTCTGACAATCGCGCCGTTTCGGCTCTCGGTCGCGCCTCGGGTTTAAACCTCGCCGATCTGACGGCAGCGATGAACAAGAAAGCCGCGTCCCTCGGCCTGACCCATACCCGTTTTCGAGAGCCCACCGGCCTGTCGCCAGACAATGTGGCGACGCCGCTGGAAACGGTCCTAATGTTGCGCGAGGCGGTCAAGCATCCGCGGCTTCAAAGTGTCCTGTCAAAACTGGATTACGACGCCCACCCCATCTCGAAACCACCCATCCACTACACCGCGACCTACAAGCCCGCGCAGCGATCGAACGCCAAGGTCCTCGGTGGGAAAACCGGCTACAACGACTTTGCGCGTTATTGCCTGGTCGCCATGGCTCGGATCGACAACCGAGATTTCGCAGTGTCGTTTCTCGGTTCCGAGGGCAAATTGACCCGCTTCGGCGATTTCGCCCGGGTTGCGGATTGGATTGTTGCCCACAAGCCCCATCGAAAATTGGCGTAGTTATGGCAATAAAGTTGCAATCACTGCCAACTTAGTTGTCTGGCCAATCGAAAGACCCGTGACAAATCGCCTACTTCCAGGGCTTTCCTCTGGCCTACAACTTGCTGTAGTCTTCAGCGCACGCAGAGTAATCTGCGCGAGCCGCAGACAAATTGTCTGTCGGCCGAGTAACAGGAGCAAAGACGCATGAGCCGGAAAACATCGAGCATCAGCAACCTTACCCGCGGGAAGAACCTGCGATGGGTCAGCCTCGCAGCCTCCATTCCCGCAATCTGGGCATGCAGCGCACACGATCTAGAAGCACCCAAGCCACTGCCCGAAAAGCAGTCAGAAGTGTTGAAAGAGGTCAACCCGATTCGCGATCTCGACATCCTCTTCATGATGGACAACTCGGGTTCAATGAAGCAGGAGCAAGACAATCTTGAGAGAAATTTCCCGAGGTTCATCAAAATCCTGGAAGGTATCAAGGGCGGATTACCCAACGTTCATATCGGCGTGATTTCGAGCAACGTCGGTGCGGGTAACATCCTTATCCCCGGCAACAGCGCGTGCAGCTTCCCCGGCGGTGATCGTGGACAGTTCAAGCCACCGGTCGACAGCGGCCTCGAAGAGGGAAACAAGTTCATCATCGCGAACAACAACGGCACACAAGACAATATTATCGGCAACGGCACGATCACAGACACCTTCGCCAAGATGGCAGCACTCGGTGTCAACGGATGCGGTTACGAACACCAGTTGCAGTCGATTCGTCTGGCGCTCTACGAAAACGTAACACCGACGAATGCAAAGTTCCTTCGACCCAACGCTTACCTGGCCATCATCATCATTTCAGACGAGGACGATTGCTCGGCCCCTCCCGGTACGCCGGAAAACCCTGTTAGATTCTTCGTTGATCCTGCCTACCCAACGACTGAGCAACAGGCAAGTTTGCGCTGTAACATCGTCGGACACCGCTGCAACGGCGCATTCCCGAAGGCCGAACCGTTTTCGACCGCTCTGTCAAACTGTGTTGCGGATGACGCGGGCGGCGGAGTGTTGATTCCAGTTTCGGAATTCGTGACCGATATACTCAAGTTAAAGCCTGCCAACCCAGACAGAATCTTGGTGTCCGCCATCATTGGTTGGCCGAAAGACCCGGCGGCGACCAACTACGCCTTCTTCCGAGATCCGGCCAAGATGCCTTCGTTGTTGGACGTGGAACCTGCCTGTACCAACGGGGTTAACGGAAGCGCTGCGCCCGGGTTGCGACTTAAACAATTTGTTGATTCGTTCGAGGGCGGGCTTGTTCAGAGCATTTGCCAGGATGACTTCGGACCAGCGCTTGAGAAGATCGCCAGAGTCATTGACGCGAAGCTGACTCCCGGCTGCATCCCCGAGCTGCTCCTTGACTCCGACCTCGACGGCAAGAACGACAAGTTCGTTCCCGAGTGCCAGGTGACCGAGCGCGTTCCGAACGACGCCACCGGCGCGGTCGAGGAGAAACTCGTCGCGAACAAATGTGATAACCAGACCGATCCTGCAGCTTCCGGTAACAAGCCTTGCTACGCCGTCATTCGCGACCCCAGCTGTGCCGCCGTCGACATGAATGCTGCCGGAGGTTGGCGTGCCGATGTTTACCGAGAAGGTGAAGCCGCCGCTGGAACCGTTCAGGTCGTGAGGTGCCGTACCTGTGCCCGTACCGATCCGAAGGCGCCTGAGAATATTGCAGGCCTCTGCAAGTAAACAATCCCCGGATTGAAACCCAAGGCCCCGTTTGCCCTATGGCAGCGGGGCCTTTGCTTTTCTACACTTCCGGTGGCGGACGATCCGTCTTCGGTACCGCAGCGGCAAACCGCTCTTCGAAGAACGAACCGGGCTTTGCGGTCGACAAATCGAGTTCAAAGTCAGGTGTGCTACGCGACTCCAGCTTTGCGAAAAGTTCGCGGCTTTCGCGCCCCGACAGCCCTGCCTGTTCGAGATCCGCCGACTTGATTAAACCACCGTCGGCAACCAACGCGCCGTCTTTGACCTGAATCAGCTTGCGAAGCGCGTCGAGTTCCATGCGTGACAGATGCCCGCCACAAACGTCGTAGTCGATCCACGCCTCGTACGACAAGGGCGCAACACGCTTGAGCATGCCTGCCATCACGCGACCGAACTCCTGGATCTCCCACTGTGCATGTGAATCCACCCGCAGTGTCAGGAAATGCAAAAGGTTATGCAGATCGATTTTCCAGTACCACTGTGTGTAGGTGGATAGCGGCAAGTCGATTCGCGCCAGCTCGCGCGCCACATCGTTCGAGGTGAGCCATTCGTATCCCTCGGAGGCCTGTTGCCGACCGCTCTGCCATCGCGACATGGCTTCGGAATAAATTTTGGTTTCAACCGGAGCACCGCTGCGACCTTGATTGTTCGCACTGCTCTGGGTTTGCAACTGTTCCTGTGAGGGCGTGTAAAACAACATCGGTACGAGGCTGTAACGGCCCGAATACTCGTTGACGTTGGCGGTGCGGTGACGAATCCACTGGCGAGCAATGAACATCGGCATGCAGCAGTGAAATTTCAGCTCGACCATCTCACTTGGGGTCGTGTGTTTGTGTCGCCGCAAGTAGCGAATCAAGCCGCGCGTCTGCGATTGCTTGCGGGTACCGAATCCGTAACTCACCCGGGCTGCGCGTTCGATGTCCTCATCGCTGCCCATGTAATCCACAAGCGACACGAACCCGTGGTCCAATACGGGAAAATACTGGCCCAGGATCTCCTCTGCCCCGGGACTCGACGACCGTTTGCTCATGATCTGCCTTGTGGTTAGATGGTTTCGACGAACGCGCCCATACGGCGGAACTTGTTGTAGCGCTGCCGAACCAGTTCTTCAGGTGACAGCGCCAGCAATGTTTGGAAATGGCCAGCGATGGATTTCCGCATCGCCTCGGCCGTCCCATCCCAGTCGCGATGTGCACCACCACGAGATTCAACAATGACCTCGTCATTCACACCCAGCCGTTGCAGATCGCCCGCCGTGATCTTCAAGGCACGTGCCGCCTCGTCCCGACGTTCGTTGTCGCGCCACAAAATCGACGCACAGCCTTCGGGCGAAATGACGGAGTAGATCGTGTTCTCCAGCATCAAGATACGATCGGCCACGCCAAGCGCCAGGGCTCCGCCCGAGCCACCTTCGCCGATCACACAACAGATGATCGGGACCGGAAGCGAAGACATTACTTCCAGGTTCTTCGCGATGGCTTCCGCCTGCCCTCGTTCTTCGGCATCAATGCCTGGGTAGGCGCCCGGTGTATCGATGAAGGTCAGAATCGGACGACCCAGCCGCGCAGCCGTCTGCATAAGCCGGAGGGCTTTGCGATATCCCTCGGGCTTGGGCATCCCGAAATTCCGCAATACGTTTTCCTTGGTCGAGCGTCCCTTCTGATGCCCGACAACCAGGATAGATAACTCTCGCCCCGGAGAGATCGATTCGGGATTGGGCGGATCAAGCTCGAGCCAGCCGAAACCGGCAACGATTGCCGGATCATCGGCAAACGCGCGATCCCCGTGGAGCTCGTAAAAGCCGCGAACGAATCGACTGATGTAGTCAAGCGTGTAGGGACGTCCCGGATGGCGGGATAACAAGACCTTTTGCCAGGGCGAAAGATCCGAGAAAATCTTCCGCTGCAAAGCGTCGACTTTTTCTCCCAGGGCAGCTATCTCACGCTGAAGATCCGCCGATCCCTCGGACAGGGCGCGCAGCTCGTCGATCTTTTTTTCGAGTTCAACGACGGGTCGCTCGAACTCAAGGACGGGTCCGTCTGTTGGCTTTTCGGTTTTACTGTCCATGCCGGGAATCCGCGGCTGCGCCGCAGTGTGGATTGCCTTTGTACCCTAGGAAGGGGCCCTTAACCAGTGCTGGATCGCACCGGCTATATCTTCGATTTGATTCGGATTTTTGTCCGCATCGACCGACTCAATGCGAAGGTCAACCCGCTCTTTCCGAAACCACGTTCGTTGTCGTCGCGCAAACGCGGCGGTGTTTCGCGAGATCTCGGTTTCCAGCGCTTCGGCCGGCAAGACACCGTCGAGAACCTGGCCAACTTCGCGGTAGCCGATGGACTGCAGACACCGCGCATGCGCCGGCACCAACCGTCTGAGAGCGGCGACCTCCTGCACCAGGCCTGCCGCCAACATGTCCGCCGTCCGTTGCGCAATACGCAAACGCAACACATCCAGCGAAGGATCCAACAACACCGTCAGCGTTTGGATGGGTTCTGCAGGGCGAGACATTTTCCACAACACGGACATCGGGGTCCCGGTCTGTTCATGGATCTCAAGCGCGCGGCTGATGCGTACGAGATCCGTCGGAGCGACCCGGGCGGCAGATTCGGGATCCACGCGAGCCAGTTCCGCATGAAGCGCCGGTAGGCCCTGTTGTTCGGCCGATTCGCGGTGGCGGCGCCGGATCTCCAGATCCGGCCTTGGGGCATCAAAAATGCCCTGGAGAAGCGCGCGAAAATACAGACCCGTGCCACCCACAATCACGGGCAAACCGCCTCGTGCGATGATGTCCGCTATCAACAGTCGCGCAATACGCGCCCACGCTGCCGCATCGAACTGTTCAGAGGGGTCCGCAATGTCGATCAGGTGATGTGGCCGACGACGTCGTTCTTCTGGCGAGGGTTTCGCAGTACCAATGTCAAAACCGCGATAGACCTGTACGGAATCGCAACACAGAATCTCCACAGGAGAAACACCCTGCTCCTGCACTGCATCCGCAATTGCCAGAGCCAGAGCGCTTTTCCCCGATGCCGTCGGGCCCACCACGGCAACCGCGTACAACCCACCCTTTTTCATCGTCGCCGCCACAACTATCGTCCAAACCGACGTTCAATTTCGCCCAGGGGCATGCGCAACAACACTGGCCGTCCGTGCGGACAGTGTGCGCTCAAATCAACCCCATCGAGGGAGTTCAACAAACCGCGTACCTGTTCAGGCGAAATCGTATCACCGGCACGCATCACACCGTGACAGGCCATGGTGGCAAGCACCGGTTCAACCATGGCTGCCACCTCGGTCTTGCGATCGAGAGCGTCGCCTTTGGAATCGGCGGCCCGCGCAAGGATATCGATCAACATCGGTTTCGGATCCGCCGATGCGAGAATCTCGGGAACCGCGCGCAACAGGATTGTCTTCTCGTCCTGCAGTTCGGCATCGAAGCCAAGCTCATCCAATAACCCGCCGGGGGCCAACAATCGGAGTAGTTCGGGGACCACGATGCCGTCGATTTCGATCGGAACGGGAAACAAAAGCCGTTGACGGGCCATCTGCTTGCGACGATACGCATCTCGCAATCGTTCAAAGGCGACCCGCTCATGGGCGGAATGCTGATCGACAAGGATGAGTTCGCTGTCACCCTCACATACGATGTACGTGCGATCCAACTGGCCGAGGTAGCGGAGGCTGGCGAAAAAACCAGCCGGTTTATTGGTGGAAGGAAACGTCTCTTGCGTCAACGAGGGTGCATCGCGAAGCGCCGGTCCATTCGCGGGCCATGGCGTTGGGCCTCGGTGCGCGTAGTCACCTCCCCCTGTGCCACCCGTCGACAGCGCCATTTGCGCGGGCACAGGACTGCTGGCAGGCGGCAATGAATAAGCCCGAATGATCGGCGGTCGCAACCACGGCGCGCGCGCCAGTGCATCTCGTACCACATGACGGACAGCGGCAGCGACACGCTGGGCACTCGCAAAGCGAATCTCAAGCTTTTGCGGATGGACGTTCACGTCCACCTCCTCATCGGGTGCGTCGACGAACAATGCCGCGAGGGGATAACGACCGTGCTCCAACAACTCGCCATACCCCATGCAAAGCGCCTGCAAAAGAGGCCGATCCCGTACGAAGCGTTTTCCCACAAAAATAAAAGTCGATCGGGAGGTCGTGGAAGCATCCTCCGGTGCGCCCAGAAACGCCTGAACGGAAAGCGTACCACCAGGCAGCGCCTCGCGTCCCTGGGCGGAATGTAAGGGCCCCGCCCCCCGACGCGCAAGGGCAGCCCGAACCCGCTCGCCGAGATCACGATGAGGCGGCAGATCAAGCGCAACACGACCATTCGAGCGCAGCCGAAAGTGAACCAATGGATTCGCAAGTGCCAAACGCAGCACCGCCTCGGAAACGTTGGCCGATTCCGTCGCCTCGGTCTTCTGGAACTTTTGTCGAGCAGGTGTGTTGTAAAACAGTTCCCTCACATCGATCTGCGTCCCCGTCGGTATGCCGACCGTGCCGAAATCAACGGGAAGGCCTCCCTCGATCACAACGCGAAACCCGTCGGGTCGATCCGCCGGCCGCGTGGCCAACGAGAATTTCGAGACCGAAGCGATGGACGGCAAGGCCTCGCCACGAAAACCGAAGGTCATGATGCCCCAGAGATCATCGGCTTTCCGGATCTTTGAGGTCGCATGCCGTTGTACCGAAAGCTTTGCGTCTTCGGGTCCCATGCCGTGACCGTCATCCACAACACGGATGCTCGTGCGACCGCCTCCGGTTATCTCGACGTCAATTTTTTGAGCGCCCGCATCGAGGCTGTTCTCGACCAACTCTTTGACCACGGAGGCCGCACGTTCAACAACCTCGCCGGCGGCGATTTGATCGGACAAAGCCGAATCCAGGATCTGGATCTGCGAAGTCGTCATCGCAACCGGAACGTTATCAGCTTCGAGTCGACCACAGTATGGATAGTCAAACCGATGCCGGCGTAAAATGTTTGGCGACAAGGAACAGTTCGGGAGATTCCTTGCGCGAACTCTCGGGCTTTTCGAGGTTTACCTCGCCGAAGTGTTCTTTCATCTGTCGACGCAAAGGTTCCACGTCCGGTCCCTGAAAGATCTTGGCCACGAAATGCCCACCGGGCGCCAGCAGTCGAATCGCACGTGCCAGCGCCTCGGTCACGAGGTTTGCAGAACGAGCCTGGTCGACCGATCGAATGCCCGTGGTGTCGGGCGCCATGTCAGACAAAACGACGTCAAAGGCAGCCAGCCCATCGAGAAGTTGTTGGTCGGTCGTCTCGAAAAGATCGGCGACCAGTACCTTGGCCTGTGGGATCGCAGCTGGAAGCGGATCGCGATCGATCCCAACAACTCGACCATGCTGACCGACGCGCGTGAGTGCGTACTGCATCCAAGAGCCGGGCCGACAACCCAGATCCAGTACCCGATCACCCGCACGCAACAGCCGAAACCGTTTGTCGATTTCCTCGAGCTTGTAGACCGCTCGTGCGGCAAAACCTTCTTGCCGCGCCTTTTTGAAAAAGCGATCGTGTCGCTTGTTTCGGTCTCCGAGACCCGAGCCCAAGGGCTACTTCTTCGTGGGGGCGCCCTTCTTCGACGCCTTCATCGGGTTCTTGGACTCTTGCTCTTTGACCTCGCCACGAACGATGTAACGCTTTACATCCTTGGCGCTGCTGCGAACCATGACAAGGCCATTCGCCGGACCTGGAATTGCGCCCTTGATGATCACAACGTTCTCGGCTTCGAGAACGCGTACCACGACGAGGTTGGCGATGGTCTTTCGATCCATGCCCATGTGACCCGTCATGCGCTTGCCTTTGAAAACACGACCGGGCGTCAGACGACAACCCAGCGAGCCACCGTGACGGTAAAACTCGTGAACACCGTGTGACGCTTTGAAGCCGGACATCCGGTGACGCTTCATAACGCCCTGGTAGCCCTTGCCCTTGCTGGTGCCGGTCACGTCAACCACGTCACCTTGCTTGAAAACATCGGCAACCTTGATCTCTTTGCCGACCTCAAATTTGGCAGCATCAGCCGCATTCAAACGAACCTCGCGAATGACGCGTGGAACAGTCGTGCGCCCGATCTTCTTTGCCTGACCCGCTTCGGGACGGTTCACAAGACGAGAAGGCTTTTCGCCGAGACCCAGTGCAATCGCACTGTATCCATCCTTGTCCTGAGTGCGCAGCGTGGTCACCACGTTGGGACCGAGCGCGATTGCGGTACAACCGAGGGCCGTGCCGTCTTCCCAGAAAACCCGGGTCATTCCGATCTTGCGGCCAATCAGGCCCATCTTCTCCGACATGGTACTCGGTGCTCCTCTATCTACGAAATCAGTATGTGAACCTGCGCAACGCGGCTAACCCGCATGGCAGCAAGGGATGAGGGTTATATTCGGCCCCGCGCGTAACGTCAACACCTCCGTTGGCAGGTGGATGGATGTTACCCATTCAATTCGATGGGGA
>JAYUPZ010000546.1:0-2968 GCA_043759805.1 Myxococcales bacterium
GTATCCGGTGCACAGACCGGCGTCTGGCGCGAGGCTGACGGACACGGCAGACTTGGCGTGTGACGTATGAAGAAACGCGATCAGCGAGAAAGCGGCTGTGGAACAAATGGCAAATGACGCAGTTCCCAGCTAGGTCCTATGCTCCGATCACGCCTGCGCGCGGTTTCCTAGAACTCGATCGAGTCCACGAAGATGGAGCCGCCCGCCCACGGAGAGTTGAAGTTCGCAAACACGCCGAACGTGTACCACATGGTGCCGATGTCCATGCCCGCGGGGATGGGGAAAGTAAATTCATTCCAGGCGTTCGGGGTCACGGCCAAGAAGTTGGCATTGGCCCACCAGCCGGGAACGATCGGATCCGGCGCCAACACAAATACCGTCGTGTAAACGGCGTTGTAACCAGCCGGCAACCACACGCGAACCTTCATGGTTGTACCCGCGAAGATGGGTTTGGTCGTACCCGTCTGATATTCAATGTCGGGAACGTTGAGACCCACGCCGCGCGCGACCTCGCGAACACCCTGAGCGTCCGGCTCGTCCGCATCGATTTCCGCCTGGGTTACCGCGGGCACCACGTATTCGAGGGAATACAAACCCTTACCCGCTTCGAACACGCGCTCCATCGACGCCCGCACGACCGCGGTTTCTGGACCTCGCACCACTTTCCACGAATGTGTCGTGTCCTCGAAATGGTATTTGCCCGGATCGCCATTGGTGACCGCGCCGGCCATGCCGCCCGTGCCACCTGTATTGGCGCCCCCGGTGCGCGTGCCGCCGGTGCTCGTACCGCCGGTGCGCGTGCCGCCGGTGCTCGTACCGCCGGTGCGCGTGCCGCCTGTGCTCGTGCCGCCGGTGCTGCTACCGCCGGTGCTCGTGCCGCCTGTGCTCGTGCCGCCGGTGCTCGTGCCGCCTGTGCTCGTGCCGCCGGTGCTCGTACCGCCGGTGTTGCTACCGCCGGTGCTCGTACGGCCGGTGTTGCTACCGCCGGTGCTCGTACCCCCGGTGCCGCTGCCTCCGCTCCCGCTCTTGCCCGCGCCGCCCTTGCCGCCCGTGGTGGTGCCGCCCTTGCCGCCCGTGGTGGTGCCGCCCTCTCCCGAACCGTCGCCTCCGCTGCGGCCCTCGCTCCGTCTGTCTCCACCTCCCGAACAACCACCTGCAGCAAGACTCGCCGAAAGGCCAATCATGGCAAAACAAGCTCTAATGGTCATCTCGTTCCCCTTTTTGCGACAACCGATCCGAAGCCGAATGCGCATCCGACAGCAGAGGTACGTCGGCAGAAAACCGTTTTTCCTTGAACGAGACGGCTCGACTCGGCGATCGCCGCTCGAGCAAGATGAAGGTGGCGGTGACCGCGACTACTTGCCCGAATCGAAACCGTGCATCATGCCATTTTCGAACGAATCGCAGATGGAATCAAGGAGCGCCGTCAGCTGCTCGCCGACAGGATCACCCAACTTGCCGCGAAAGGGGACCACGGTGGTCAGTGTCCGGTCGCCGTCTTCTTTCTCCCCTCGCACGGCGACCCCGGCCGCCATCAGGGCGGCCTTGATCCCGCCGGTGACGCCGCCACCCACAGGCCGCAACACAGGGTTCTCCAGCTCGGTCTTCACGGTCCCGGACAGGATCCCCTTGGCGCACTCGAGATCCGCGCGCATGGCGACCTCTCCACTCGAAGCCTGCAAGCCGGATTTGGCCGCCAGGAGTTCGGACATGTCTCGGATTTCAAGGGATCGAAGGCCCACTTGCACCGAGAAAGTCGGCGAACTGGCCGCTGTGTCCACGGTCAGGTCGAGATTCAACTTGCCGGTTTTCTGAAAGGTGCCGGATGTTTCGCCGGCGAAGACATCGGTATCCGAATGCTGCCGGGCTATTGTCGCGCGCAGATCATGCAACCAAACCTTCGTGGCGTCCTTGCCCTTGCCCACGGGGATCAGCATCTCGCCGTCCGTCACTTCGACCGACTCGATCCGGATCGGGGATCGTGGCAGCAGTTGCTGGAATTCGCGCGGCGAGTTTCGCCGGGCCGAAGGGGGCAGCAAGGTGATCTTCGGCGACTCGACGACGACACGGCCGCTTGGCTTGCCGCGCAGCAGGCTGCTCCAACTCAGTTCGACGCTCACGCGTTCCGCGTAGAACAGGGGCGCCTTCCTCTCCACATCCGCACGTTCGATGACCTTCAGCCTGTCGATCCGTCCGCCGGGCGGGAAGAATGTCAAATGGACACCGCGAAAGTGGGCCGAGGTCTCTTCTTGGCGGTCTAAAATCTTGCGCACGTACCGGGTCGCCATGGGGTCGGCAACCAACCGCATCACGAGAACGAGTACGGCGATCGCGCCCAGTGCAATCAGCAGTCTCACCCCCCATCGACGCTTCGTTTTTGCGATCAAGGGCGTCAGCCTAGCACGCGCGGGCTAACGGCCCAGCGCACGGTTTGCACTGCCCTAGCTCTGCGGTTTGACGGCAGGCGCGGCCTCATCGGTATCTGCCGCGTCGTGTGTTGCTTTTGAAGGCACTTCGGCGTCGTCGGTGATTTCAGCCGCATCTTTGCGTTGACGCGCAAATTGCATTTCCACTTTTAAGTGAAGCAGAAAACTTCGCTCTTTTACCTCCACCGACACATCCCCTGCCGACATCGCAAAGGCGCTCACTGGCGTCAAATTCGCAGGCAAAGGTACTGTCTGCTGGAGCGACTCGCCCATATGCCATCCCAAGAGGTCACCCTCGGCAGCCAACGCGGTGTTGATGATGCTCGTTAGGGCGCGGTCAGCAAAACCAGGCAGGTGTTTGAAGTCAGCGGTTTTGATTTCGGGCCGAAACACCAACTTGGGTCCACGCTCGTCGCTGCCAATCCGGGGCTCGACCAAAAGCTCAACGTTGGTCACCGAAACCGGCACCTTGATGCCCAAGGCTGTCCACTGTAGCTGCGCCGACGTTTGAATCCGCAGCCCCATGTTCGGAACAAAGTCGA
>JAYUPZ010000547.1:0-6236 GCA_043759805.1 Myxococcales bacterium
ACCACAACCGTATCACCCGGGACCACCCGATCGACAAGATGGGTCACCGTGGCCTCAACCGTGGGCCAAACCCGCGCGGGGGTATCGCGGTTGCGCAAGTCGCGGGCAATTTGTTCGATATCAAGCCTGTCGGCCTCGGCCACCTTTTCCGGTGCGAAAACCGGCGCAAGCGCGACTTCATCCGCGATGGCAAGCGCGTCGGAAAAATCCTGTTGAAAAATCTTGCGTCGGCTGGTCGCCGAACGCGGCTCGAAAGCACAAAATAGACGGCCAGGCCCGTATCGGCCCTTGAGCGCGGTGAGGGTTTCGCGTACCGCCGTGGGATGGTGCGCGAAGTCGTCGATGACCGTCACGCCAGAAGCAATGCCGCGAAATTCCTGGCGACGTTTCACGCCAAGGAAACGTTGTGAGGCACGCTCCATAATGGGAAATCCCACCCCCAGGCGATGAGCGGCCGCGATCACGCCTATCAGGTTTTCGAGGTTATAAAGCCCGGGCATCCCCGACTCGATCGTCCCCACGACCTGTCCCTTGCATGCGATCTGTAACACCGAGCGACCACCGCGAACAGTATCGGTGATCTCGAACGACCAGTCCGCATCAAAACCGGGTCGCGCGTAGGAGGTCACGCGGCAGCGCGCACTCCTGGCGACTTCCATTGCCCGGGGCGACGCCGCACACACGATCAGCTCGCCGCTCGGCGGAATTCGTTCAACGAATTCGCGAAAGGCATCGGTCACCACGTCGATGTCGCGGAAGATATCCGCGTGATCGAACTCGACCGAGGTCAGAATCACTATCTTGGGTTTGTAGTGGAGAAATTTGGACTTTTTGTCGAAGAAGGCCGTGTCGTACTCATCGCCTTCCACCACAAATTGCTCGCCCGCGCCCAGACGCCACGACCGCCGAAAGTTTTGCGGCACGCCGCCTATCAAAAAGGACGGGTCTCTGCCGGCTTCGACCAGCAAGTGCGCCATCAACGAGGATGTCGTCGTCTTGCCGTGCGTTCCCGCGACCACCACCGATTGCTTTTCGGAAAGAAAGAGCTCGGATAGAAGCGCCGGGAAACTTGTGATGGAAAGACCGCGCGATTGCGCTGCGAGAACTTCAACGTGATCGCGCCGACAGACGTTTCCCACCACAACCCGTTCAGGCATCCAGTCGAGGTTCTCGTCCTTGAATCCAGCGAGAATCGGAATGCCCTGTTCCTCGAGCTGGGTCGACATCGGCGGATACACATGTTCGTCCGAGCCGCGAACGTCGTGGCCAGCCGCCCGCAAGAGACCCGCCAGGGATCCCATGCCTGTTCCACAAATCCCGATGAGATGAATCTTCATTGGTGGTCTTGCAATCGTATTACTTCCGTATTACTTCGGGACACATTCGGCGGAGCCGGGTGCGTACTGGGTGTCGAACTTTTTCAACTCCATCTGGAAGGCCACGGTGAAGTCGCGGAACAATCCGCCATCCCGGTCCGCCTGTCCACCGGAAGTATCCCATCCGAGACGCGAAACGACGGCCGATCCACAAGGGTCAAGCCGGCCGCGCTTCCGGCTTGAAAGCGTCGCCTTCCAATCCTCCGCGCCCTCGCGGCTGCAGCGGCCATAATTGCCGCGGCAGACCACCCTCAAGACGTCGTACCAATAGGGACCCACCGGACCGTATTCGGCGATGAAGCCGAACGGTTCGACACCCGCAGCCTCGTCATCGGCGACTGCGGAAAATCGGTAGGGGCTTTCGCTGCCCGCGGGAACATCGACGTAGAAACAGCGCTCGGTCACGCCTTGCACCGCGAGGGTTCCGATCAAAGGGGATTCAAAGATTGCTTTGCCGCCGGCTGCCGACATCCGAATTTCGAGGCGTTTTTGACCGGCCGCAGGGGGTGTCGTCTCCGCGGCGTCGCCCGCACCTCGGCAGGCACAACCTGTCTCAGGGGTTCGACCCGCGCATCGGCTTCCCGCAAGCGACACCGTTTTGCCACCCACTGAAACCGACGGGTTCGCGCGATCGGCCGATTGTCGTTCGCGCAATCCGAGGGGGGGTGCAGCACTCTGGGATCCCCCGCAGGCGGTCAGGACCAAATAGAAACACGACGCGATCTGCAACGCTCGAAGGGTTTCATGTGACTTTAATGGCTCACGAGGTCCGATCGGGGGTGAAAAACGTACCGGGTTAACGCTCCTACATGGACGGCGGGTCATTGGCCGCCGTAGGATACCGCAAACCCGTGAGCCGTCTGCCCCTTCGTCATCTGCTTGTCCTCACCCTGACATTGGGGTCGATTGGCATTTTTGCGTGCGCCTCTGATAGCGACAACGGCGTCGAGGTCACCTACTCCGCGACGGCGCGGCAAAATTACGAGAAGGCGCTTGCCGAATTGAAGGACGAAAACTTCCCCGAAGCGCGAAAATTATTCGCCTTCGTCCGCTCCAAGTTTCCGTTCTCCAAATACGCCGTGCTGGCCGAGCTCGCGCTTGCGGATACGCGTTTCGCGATGGCCGACTATCAAAGCGCCATCGATGCCTACAAGGCCTTCATGCGCTTGCACCCAACCCACGAAAAAGTCGAAGACGGTTACGCTTCGTTCCGCATTTGCCGTGCGTACGTCGAGGAGATGCCCGAAGACTGGTTGATCCTTCCGCCCGCGGCTGAAAAGGATCAGGCGGCAGTGCAAGACGCTGCGCGCGAGCTCTCGGACTTCATCGACAAGTTTCCCGAGTCGACCTATCTGAAGGACGCACACGCCTCCTATAAAATCGTGTTGCGGCGCCTCGTCGAGCACGAAGTCTATGTCGCACGCTTTTACCTTTCGCAGGGATTTCCCAAGGCCGCCATCCTCCGACTTGAAGGTGCCATCCGCCGCTATCCGGATTCCGGTAAAGAGGCGGAGTTGCTGCTGACCCTCGGGCAAACGCATCTCGAGATGGGAAATCCGCTGAGCGCCCGTCGGACCTTCGAGAAGGTCATGGTGGAGTACGCTGGCGCGCCGCAGGCGGATCGGGCGCGCATCTATGTTGAGTTCATCGGAAACCGATTCGGCAAGCAACCGGTGGACAGCCAGTCGAAAACGGGCAAGCAAGCCAGCTAACGCAAGCGGGAAAAACCAAATGGACGATCGAATTCGATCATTGCTGAGCCGTGGGCGCGAAAGCTATCGTGCGAATGAATACGCCGAGGCTGAAAAAGCGCTGTCCGAACTGGTGGCTGAAAAACGTCCATTTCCCGACGTTTACGACATGATGGGAGTCATTTACCATCAGCAAGGCAAGCTGCCCGAAGCGGAGTCCATGTTCGAGGAGGCCTTGCGCCTTAACCCGAATTACACCGAGGCCGCCCTCAACCTGGCCGTCACCTACAACGATCAGGGAAAATACGACGAGGCACGCCAGGTTTATGACCGCGTGATTTCCGGCCACGGCGAAAGCCCAAAGAAAATTGATCGTTTATTCAAGGGCAAGATCGCGAACATGCACGCCGAGGTGGCGCATGCGTACCTCGATGCAGCCCTGTATGCCGAGGCCGCCGCCGAATACAAAAAGGCGCTGTCGTTGTGTCCGGAGTTCCACGACATCCGAACCAAGTACGCCATGGCGCTGCGCCAGGCAGGACAGACCGACGAGGCCATTTCTGAACTTGAACGGGTACGCGAGGAGAACCCGAGATTTATCGCAGTACGTTTGAACCTGGGCCTCGCGTATTTTACCCAGGGTCGCAAACACGATGCCGAGCGAGAATGGCACGCCGTATTGGCACGCGAGCCCGACAACAAGATGGCACGCCTTTATTTGTCGACCGTCGCCGCAAACAAGTAAATCCCGCGTGGCCGTTTTTCAGTCGTCTCCGGAAACGTTTCTCGTCGAGGAAATCCCCGCGTACCCACCTTCGGGCACGGGCGAACACTGCTTCATTTTCCTTGAAAAACGTGACCTCACGACGCCCGAGGCATGCAAGCGACTTGCGCGCGCGCTTGCTATCTCCGACCGCGACATCGGCTGCGCCGGGTTGAAAGATCGCCACGCCATTACCCGCCAGTGGCTCAGCATTCCTGTTGCGGCCGAGGTGCGGCTATCAGGTCTGCAGCTTGAGGGCATGCGCGTCTTGCAACACAGCCGCCACAACAACAAATTGCGCACCGGGCACAACAAGGGGAATCGTTTTACGATTGTGCTACGGGACGTTTCGGATGAAGAACGTCCACGAATCCAGGCTCGATTTGCAACGCTTCTCGGCGAGGGGCTGCCGAATCGCTTCGGTGTCCAGCGGTTTGGCCAGCAAAAAGACAATGCCGAACAGGGCCTCGCGATCTTGAAGGGTGAACGGCGCGAACGCGACGGGCGCAAGCGTCGGTTCTTGTTGTCTGCGCTGCAATCGGCTGTGTTCAATGAGGTTCTCGCCGTGCGCCAGGAGCGCGGCATCCTGCGCAAGGTCATCGAGGGCGACGTGCTACAAAAGACCGACACGGGCGGCGTGTTCTACAGCGATGATCCCGTGGCTGATCAGCTCCGCTTTGATGCGGGCGCCATCACCACCACCGGCCCCTTGCCTGGCAGCCGGGTGCTCAACCCTCCCCCCGGCACCGAGGCCGAACGCCTCGAGACAGCCATCGCAACAACCCTGGGTCTGTCCCACGAAGCGATTGTGGCCGCCGTCGATCACGACCTGCCGGGTGCCCGCCGATCGCTTCTCGTCTCGATAACGCCCGAGGCGGTCCTACCCGCGGAAGGCTTGGAGGAACCACAATCCCTTCGACTGTCCTTTCAATTGCCCTCGGGTAGCTACGCGACAACGCTCATTGAGGCCCTTGGCGTCACCTTGTGCTAGGTTTTTCACGCTTGAGCCTGACCGAACGCCTTCTTTCTTTCACTTTGCTCGGTGCCGAGTGGGTGCTGTGGTTACTATTGCTGCTTTCGATTCTATCGGTGGCGGTGATGGTGGAACGTTTTCTGTGTTTGCGCGCCCGCATTCCTGACAACGACGCCCTCGGTAAACTGCCCCGAATGTTGGCCAGGGGAGAGATTGAAGGCGCAAAAATCGCGCTCGGCGCGGGTGATTCGCCCGAGGTTCGGGTCGCCCTCGCCGGAATAGCCGAACTCGATCGAGGTCGCAGCGCGTGCAGCGACGCCATGGCCAGCCAAAAAGCCCGCGAGCGTCTGGGCATGGAACGTTTCCTGGGATTCCTCGGAACGCTTGGCAACAACGCCCCGTTTATCGGTCTCTTCGGAACGGTGCTTGGCATCATCCGCGCATTTTCGGATCTATCCCGCAATCAAACGGGCGGTGCCGAGGTCGTCATGGCGGGCATCTCCGAAGCACTGGTTTCGACCGCCGTTGGCTTGCTGGTGGCCATTCCTGCCGTCGTCGCATTCAACACCTTCCAGGGCAAGATTCGCCGCGCGTTGGGTCGCGTCGACGCCATGGCCCATCTCATCCTGTCGGCCCGCGCGGACGACGCACCCGCAAAGGACTGATCCCATGGCCGGCGGTGGCGGTGGACCCTTTTCAGGCGGTGATGACGATGGCCGAATGATCACGGACATCAACATGACCCCGCTTGTCGACATCACGCTCGTGTTGCTTATCATCTTCATGGTGACCACGAGCTACATCGTGAATCCCTCCATCAAGGTGGATTTGCCCCGTTCGTCGACCGGCACGGAACAGGCGAAGTCGGCGCTTGCGCTCACGCTCAAGGTTAACGGCAGCCTTTACCTGAACGGCGATCCCTCGACCGAAGCGGGCGTCGCACAGTTCATTCGCAACACGCTTCCTGGACAGCCGGATTTACAGGCCCTCCTCGCCGCCGACAAGGACGTTCCCCACGGTCGCGTGGTCGAGCTCATCGACTTGATTCGCAAGGCTGGCGTGCGCAAGTTCGCCATCAACGTGGAAAAGACTGGATCCGCAACCGGGCCGTCGCCCGAGGACAACCGCCCGTCGCCCCCCTGAGGAAGCCATGGCGGCAGCCATTCGCAACACGTGGGCGCGTACCGGGGCTGTAATCTCGCTTGCCCTGCATGCCTTCCTGGCCGTGTCGGTGGTGATGTTTCCGGCGCTCCCACACAAGACGCGGCCGTCCGAACCCATCGAACTGGAGGTGGCCTCGGTTTCGCTGCCCCCCCCACCGCCGTCCCCTCCCGAACCTGAATTGCCGCCGCCGCCGCCCCTAATCCGCGCGCCCCGCGCGAAACCGGCGCCACCACCGCCCAAAGAAGCGCCCCCTCCCCCGGCAAACACGC
>JAYUPZ010000548.1:0-2955 GCA_043759805.1 Myxococcales bacterium
CGGGGCTCCAGCGAAAACAGGTGTGTTCCAGCAACAAATCACCCGCAGGAGTGGCACCTGTGCATCGTTCAGCCATTCGCGAGGGATCGGTACGCGGACACGAGCGATGTGACCCGCCTGTTCCAGCGTTCCTTGCCAAATGAAGACGGCGTTTTCTGGTTGCGGGTTCAATAGCCTATCGGGCCGAGGTAACCCTTTCCCGAGCGTACGCAAAGCGAGATCTTTCACGGACGGAGCAAATTTTTCTTCGTACACGGCGTGACGCGCGACCAAGTGCATGAACGCCTTCACGGTTGCTGCAAACGGTTGAACACCTGGAAAACAATGGCGTTGGAGATGTTGCATGATGCGCGCCGCTTCGCGTGCGACGATCGGGGCTGAGAAAGATGTTCCGGGAACGTCTTCCCACAAGCCACTCTGGCCTACGGTCCAAACCCCGAGACTTTGTCCCGCGCGCCACAAATAGTCGGCTGGGCTATCGCCTCCACCTGCTGAAAAATTCGGTACCAGTGCCCCAGCGACGCCCGGCCCGATACGGGTGAATGGGCTTGGCCAACCGATTTGGCGGCCCACGCCGTCGGTGGTCGATTGCGCAACGTAGGCCCCAACCACCAACGTGTTGAATCCTGCAGCTGGTGATCCCAGCGCCCAATCTGTTTCATCAAGATGGCCGGGATACGGTACGTTTGGAACCACGCCGGGCGGGGTGTTGCCCGCCGAAACGACAACGATGGCATCGTGTTCGAACACGAAGTTGTCGAGATCCTGAAGCTCCGCATGGCGATCTTTAAGGTTTCGGTCGGACATTTGTGAGTAGGGGATGCGGCTTCCCAGGCTGATGTTGAAAACGCGGACGTCGGTGTAGTTGAGGGCGGCATCCCGCATCGCCTCGAAGATCGCTTTGCCATCAAATTCGGGTTGGCCGTCATCGCCGGATTCTGCTGGCACAACCACATCAAGGAACCGGCACGTCCCCGGCGGTGGCGTAAAAGCAGGTAGTCCCGCTTCGACATCGCCGAACACAATTCGTGAGGCCACGCGTGACGCGTGATCGCCGAACACCATTTGTTCGGCCTCGCGATGCCGGAATTGACCACGGCGATAGGTTGCGAGGATTGCATGTCCGTGAGGTAAACCACCGTCGACCACTGCGACCGTGGGAAGATCGGCAACCCCGGAATTCATCGGTGGAGTAGGCGCGTGAACCACGGCCTTTCCAGGTCGTCCGGCCATTGCAATCATTCGCAGGGGCGCGTGGATCGACTGAACCGATTGGAAATCGAATGCGATTCGTTTGATCGTTGCAGCATGCATTTTGGCTCGAAGCCACCGTCTGCCCGAAAGATCACGTCCCGCACCCATGATCGCATCCCCGGGCGTTTTGGAGAGAATGTCCCGAGTGGCCAGACTGACAAGGTCGAACTCCCCGCGCGTGAGGACTGGCTGAAGGTCGATGATGATTTCGTACGCGACTTTTTCCCCGAGACCCTTGAGCCATGCCACGTCCACCCGGTTTTCCATCGAGGTTGCATGGAACTCAGACAGAAACCCCCATCGACTTTGTTCGCGCGTACCGGCCTCGGCGAGGTGCGCCACGGTCGACTCGATCTGCTGGATGGTCCTGGTTTTTCCGTGCACCAGGGCATCGCCGTCTGATGTTATTTCGATAAGATCCAATCCGATGCGTTCGAAGACTCGCGCCTGCTCGCCCGCGAGGTCGGTGACTGTTTCCTTGCGCCCATCTCTTGCGTTCTTGTCTGCTGACTCTTTCTGAATTTTCTCTTCAGGGCGAGACAGGAGGAAAAGCCTGGTATCCCGAAGGGGATCCGCCGACGCAGCAACCGCTTCCCGTGCCAGTTTCAGGGTTCTTCCAAGCGTTCGTCCCTTGGTAACCCAGTTGATTCCGGAAAATGGTTTGCCGCCGCCGCCGCCTTCCTTTTTCCCTGGTGAATGTTCGTGCTTTTCGTTCAGGAAGAACGTACGGGGCGTTACTGCCCGGCGCTCCGCCATCTCACTCCATCTCCCGTGCCAAGATTTGGCGACGGTAGCGGTCGGTTACGATGCGTTCGGCGTCGGCGTAGGATCGGGCGTGGCGGAGTGCGGTGGTGAATGATCGATCTGACTTTCCGCCGACTGCGGTAATCCTTTTTCGGGCGAATTCTGAGATCTGGATTTTTGATGGGGTGGGGAAGTCGATGACGAGATCGAAACGCCGCCAAAGGGCATCGTCGAGTGCGCGGGGTAGGTTGGAGCTGGCGACTATGATCCCTTTGGGGGAGGAGTGTTCCAGTTCCTGGAGCAAGGATACGACGACGCGATCGAGTTCTCCGACATCGCGGGGATTGCCACGGCGCTGGGCAAGGGCATCGATTTCGTCGATCACGAGGACGGACGGTACGGACTCGGCGTAGCGGAACAGCTCGCGCAATCGTGCGGCGGTTTGGCCGAGGTACGAACCGACGACGCCGTCGAAACGTACTACAAAAACGGGAAGGGATAATTCTCCGGCGAGGGCTCGGGCGGTAAGAGTTTTGCCGCAACCGGGGGGGCCATGGAGGAGTAGTTTGGTGCGTCGGGAGGCACCAGCGGCATTGAGTTTGTCGCGGAATCGCCACTCCTGGACGATCTCGGTCAGTGATACGCGTAGGGCGGCGGGGAGGACAACATTGGCAAGGCTGTCAACGGGCTCGACCGGAAGCAGGGCCCCGGCAAGGGGTGAGCCAATCGGTGTGGCCTGGGGGCTGTTGATCGACGTCAGATCTTCGCCGAGGGCGCCGCGCAGTTTTCGGGCGACGCGTGCGTGGCCTTTGCGGGCTTCGTGGTCGGCGATCTCCTCGCCAATGCGCACGGCGTCGCTCCACCGGCGTTGGCCGAGGGCGTGGAGGAGGTTGCTCAGTAGGTCGCTGTCGGAGGGCATGGTGGAACCGGGGACCATTCTACGGTTTCAGGGTGGGG
>JAYUPZ010000549.1:0-2954 GCA_043759805.1 Myxococcales bacterium
ATGATAGCCAACAACACCATGACGCCCTGAACCACGAGCGATGCGCCCTTGAGTAGGCTGATGACATCCATGTTGGGATTGGCTTCGAGAAGTAGGTGGAACATGGTTTTGAGACTCCGACGGCAGTGGGACCCCGATTCTATAGACACGGGGCGGTTAGATTCCTAGGCTTGTCTCGCCTGATGTCGCGGCTTCTGCAAGGGGTTGTTTTTTTGGGGCTCGTGTGGGCGGGGCCCGGGTGCACCCATTCCGAGGGTGGGGCGGTCGAACTTTCCTGGTTATTGCGAACGCCGGATGGGCGGGCTGTTTCGGATTGTAGCTGCTCTGATCCGGCGATTGCGCACGTCCGGGTAGAGCTACAGGGCCTTTCCCCCGCTGAAATTATCGGGTCTAAGCCCTGTACCGATCGGGGCGCTTGCACTTTCTCCTGCAATCGACGAACCGGCGTCACCCCCCTTGATATTCCTGCAGGCAACTACGCCATTGAAATCGTGCCGCTCGACGCCGCAGGGAAAGATATGAGGTCTGGCGGCGTCCAGGTTCCGGCGGTAATCGTGCGAGACGTGGTATTTGGCCAGGTGACCGGCCTTGGAGCGTTGCAAATCGTCGCTCCCTGCGCCTCGCGTTGCTCACCGAACGGTTCGTCCACCTGTACGAATTGAGTCGGATTTAGATAGCTACAAAAGCCTGTCAGGGGCGTAAATAATGCGCCGCACCGCGGGGAATATTCTGGCATGATTTGTCTCCCCACTCGTTCAACTAAGAATGACTCAGGATATTCCAGCGAGGATTCGCAAGATTTTGGCTCAGCACGGACGGCTCGGCTCGGAGGTTGCTGCCCTGACTGGCTCCGCCGATCTCTACGCAGCCGGAATGACCTCGCGGGCGAGCGTTAACGTGATGGTCGCCCTCGAGACCGAGTTTGACATTGAATTTCCAGACGCAATGCTGCGGCGGGACATTTTTGAAAGCGTTGACGCGATTTCCACTGCGGTAGCGAGCCTCCGTGTCGGATGATTTGGTCAAGCGGGCAAGTCTGATCGGTGTCGAGACTGCAGGTCCCGCTGCCAACGACGTGGATACAAAAGCCCGATTTCCCTCGGAAGCCGTGGCTGCGATGCGGGTATCTGGATTGTTTGCAGCCGGGGTCCCGCGTCCCTTTGGAGGCGAGGGCGCCCGCGTCGTGGCGCTTGCCGAAGCCTGTGCTGCCCTCGGGCAACACTGCGCCTCCTCCGCGATGGTACTCGCGATGCACTACACGCAGGTATTTAGCCTCTGCGAGGCCGCGGGCCGATCAGAACCTTTCGCGAACTACCTGCGCAAGGTCGCGTTCGGCAATCGCCTAATCGCATCGGTTACTTCCGAAGTCGGTCCGAGTGGAGACATGCGCAGCAGCGTTACCGCCGTCGAAACCGTCGGGGAACGGTATCGTCTCACCAAGAAGGCAACGACCCTGTCTTATGGTCAATACGCCGATGATCTCCTGATCACCGCTCGCCGTAATACGAATTCTCCGGCCAACGATCAGGTGTTGGTTCTTGCGCAGGCGGGCGAGTATCAACTGCAGGACCTTGGCAGCTGGAACACGCTTGGGATGCGGGGAACCTGTAGTCAGGGCTGCACCGTGCACGCCGACGGCGAAGCCTGGGAAATCGTACCCCAGCCCTTCTCCGAGATCGCCACGCAGGTGATGACGCCAACGTCGCATATCCTGTGGTCCGCGTGCTGGCTTGGCATTGCGACTGACGCGGTGGCCAAGGCGCGCGCCGGGGTTCGTTCCAAAGCACGCGCCAACCCTGGCGTCATGAGCCGCAGTGCCCACCGTACGAGCGAAATCGTTGCGACTTTACAGCGCATGCGCCACGACGTGATGGCGATGGCCCGCGAATATGACGCCTGTTTCGAGCGTCGCGACTGGGAACATCTGGCAGGAATCTCGTTTGTGCTTCGGATCAACAATTTGAAGCTTTCCGCTTCTCGGTTGGTCGTTGAAATCGTGAGCGAAGCGATGGGGATTTGCGGTATCGCTGCATACAAGAACGACTCGCCCGCCAGCCTCGGCAGACATCTTCGCGACGCTTTCTCGGCGGCCCTCATGATCAACAACGATCGCATCATCGAAACAAACGCTTCCCTTCTCTCCATTCACAAGGGCGACTAGGCCTCGGATACACGCCATGTTCGACAAAACTGCAACCCGCGACGCGTTTATGACAGAGCTCACCAGCCGACGTTTCTTGATCGAAACAGGCGTTGCAGGTGTTTACGGCCGTGGCGCCGGGTTCTTGAAAGTCGTCGAGGGGATTCAGCAACGCATTGATGCTGCATGTCGATCAGACCATCCAGAAAAAGTCTTTTTTCCCCCAGTCATCCCGCGCGAAATCCTGCGTCGAACCGGTTACATGGAGAACTTTCCGGATCTCTGTGGTTCGGTTCACGCTTTCTGCGGCACGCCCGCCGATCATCCCGCGTTGGTTGAAACTGTGGTTGCCGAGAAAGACTGGACGCCGCATTTGTCGATGACCGATCTGGTCCTCGCGCCTGCGGGTTGTTACCCCGTATACCCGACCCATGCGGGCATCCTTCCCGTGGGTGGCAAGATCGTTGACTTGACGGCGTCTTGTTATCGACACGAACCCTCGAAAGATCCCGCACGCCTGCAGGCGTTTCAACTTCGCGAGAACGTACGTTTGGGTTTGCCCGCAGATGTGATGGCCTGGCGCATGCTTTGGATGGAACGCGTGCCTGCTCTCTTCGACGATCTGGGCTTTGAGTTTCGGCTTGATACTGCCAGTGATCCTTTTTTCGGGCGGGGTGGCCGTATGATGAAGGCGGCGCAAAAAGAACAGGAATTGAAATTCGAGTTGCTGGTTCCCATCTGGCCCGACCACGAACCAACCGCCGTCGCTTCGTTCAACTATCACGGCTCTCATTTTGGACACATCTTCGGCATT
>JAYUPZ010000550.1:0-13343 GCA_043759805.1 Myxococcales bacterium
GTCGGGGCGTCGTCAAGCAAACCATTTCCATCTAAGCAACCCATCGCAGGCGAGTGGCGGCATGTCTGACGTTAAGCACAAGTTCTTCGAGATTATCAAGACCGACTCCAACTACGAGTTCGTGGGACGAGCCAAATACGCGTACGCCCTGTCGGCGGTGCTCATTGTCGGCTCGATCTTGATGTTGTTCATCAACGCGTTTGTCATCAAGAGTCGCGGCAGCATGCTGAACTGGGGCGTCGATTTCCGGGGCGGTACAGAACTGCAAATCGAGTTAAAAAAAGACACCGCAATCTCCGATGTTCGCACAGCGGTCGAGGGTGGTGGATTTACGGGGGTCGAGGTGGTTCGTTATGGCGCGGGCGGTGGTTCGGACTTGGGCAAACAGTTCCTGATTCGAATGGGCGCTGTGTCGGTTATTTCGGCGGAAAAAGCAGAGGCTGCGAAGGCCAAGATTGCCAAGGTTGGCGATGCATCGCTGAAAAGCTTTGAGTGGTCAGAGGGCGGAGACAGAATTTACCTACGCTTCGACAAGGCGCTGGAAGAAACGGCCATCAAGAGCGCGTTGTCATCGGCGGGTGTCGAAGCCACGGGCATTCAAGGATTCGGTCGAGAACAAGATCACACCTACGAAATCACGCTCATCGGTCTCGACGTTGAAGTGACCAAGGCGATTGAGAAATCGCTTGGCGCTGGAGTGGTCGAGAAAGTTCCGCAGGTAGCGTCGGTCGGTGCCAAGGCAGGTCGTCAGCTTCAGATCGACGGTTTGAAAGCAGTCCTCGGCGCGATGGTGCTCATCCTGCTCTACGTTGGGTTGCGTTTCGATTTTCGCTATGGTCCGGGCGCAATTCTCGCGTTGGCGCACGACTCGATCATCACGGTCGGTGCGTTTGCGTTGACCTACCGTGAATTTTCACTGACCACATTGGCCGCCGTGCTGACGATCATCGGATTCTCGGTCAACGACACCATCGTCATTTTCGATCGCATTCGCGAAAACATCGCGCGGTTCCGCGACCGCAAGCTCGATCGGGTCGTCAATCTGTCCATCAACGAAACCCTGTCGCGTACGATCTGGACGAGCGGTACCTTGATGTTCGTGACCCTTGCGATGAACATCTTTGCCTCTGGCGTTATCCGTGACTTTGCGTTCGCGATGAACGTCGGCGTTGTCGTCGGCACCTACTCTTCGGTTTACGTTGCGGCGCCAATCGTAATCTGGTTGACGAATCGGGCGGCAGCGCAAGGCAAGGCCGCGCGAACCAACCCGTCCGCGCGTCGACGACAAGACGCCGAGGCCGTTTAGAGTCGTTGTTGCGTTTGATGGAGTAGGTTGGGGCGATGCCGAGTCCATGGCGGATTCCCCAGCCGAGCGCAGCCGCAGAGGCGCGCCTTGTGGCTGCGTTGAAGATTCGGGCGCTCACGGCACGGGTGTTGATCAATCGAGCGCTATCCGACCCCGACGATGCCGCCCGCTTCATGAATCCGCGTCTGGGTGATTTGCGACCACCAGTCGGACTGCCGGATCTTGAAAAAGCGCAGGTGTGCCTTGAGGGTACAATTCTGAAGGGCCTGACGATTGGCGTGTTTGGTGACTACGACGTGGACGGCGTGACCAGTGCCGCCATCATCACGATTGGATTGCGAGCGCTCGGCGCAACCGTGCTGACCCGTGTAGCCACGCGGCATGCGGGTTACGGTTTCAACATCGACGCTGCCCGGTATTTCGCCGATGCGAATTGTGGTGCGGTTGTGACCTGCGACTGTGGCACAAGTGATCACGCGTCGATTCGTTTGCTGCGCGAGCGTGGGGTTCCCACGATCGTGATTGATCACCACCAGGTGCCAAGCGGTGAGTCACCAGCAGAGGCGTTAATCAATCCACATCGAAGCGACAACCGCTTCCCCTTCAAGGGTCTGGCCTCGTGTGGCATCGCGTTCTATCTGGTTGCCGCTTTGCGAAGCCGTTTTCGCGAGAACGGCAAACCCGGTGCTGCGGAATGGGATCCCCGCGAATTGTTGGATTTGGTTGCGCTTGGCTCGATTGCGGACGTCGTGCCCTTGCAACACGAAAACCGCATCCTGGTAGCGGCTGGTCTCAAGGAGTTGCAGAAGCAGAAGCGTCCGGGCATTCGGGCGCTCGCTGCGCAAGCGGAGGTTCACGTTGAGGACACCATCGACGCCACGACAGTAAGCTTTCGATATGCGCCCCGGATCAACGCAGCCGGTCGCCTTGGCGATGCACAGCGCGCGCTTGACGTGTTGCTCGCGACCAACGATAGCGAGGCCCTTGAACGCGCCATTGTGCTTGAGGGCATCAACAAGGAACGGCAGCGCATCCAGCATGACGTTGCGGAAGCTGCATTTTCCGAGGCTGAACGGTTGATTCGCATTGCCGGTGGTGATGTGCCAGCGGCCATCGTGGTCGGAGCACAAGACTGGCACGTGGGGGTTGTCGGGATCGTCGCCGCCAAGCTCGTGGATCGCTATCGTCGTCCGGCGATCGTCATTGGATTTGACAAGGAGCGCGGACGAGGTTCTGCGCGTACCGTGCCCGAGTTCGATCTGTATCACGGTCTCAAGGCTGTTTCGGAACACCTTGAGGTCTTTGGTGGCCACGCAGCTGCGGCGGGACTCACCGTGCGGTTTGATCGTTTTGCGGCCTTTCGCGAAGCCTTTGTGCAACACGCGGCACAGGCTCGGAGTGATGCTGAAAAGGATGTGCTACCCTTGGTCGACGCGGTTGCACAGCTTTCCGAACTGGATCTTGAGGGTGTGCTTGAACTGGAACGCATCGGGCCTTTTGGCAACGCGAATGTCCAGCCCTTGCTCGCATTGCCGGGCGTCACCGCGACCTCCCATCGCCTGCTTGGAAACGGCCAACATCTGCAATTGAGCCTCTCGCAGGGCGCGGCCTTTGGCGATGCCATTGGTTTTGGCATGGGTGGCCAGGGCCCCGAACCCGGTGTCATGGTGGATTTGCTAGGATTTGCTGAAATAAACCGATTCCGCGGGAGAGAAAACGCCCGCGTTCGCCTGCAACGCTGGAACGCTGCCGGGACTGGAGTGGTGTCATGAACCCTGAAGACGACTGGATCCGCGAGCGGACCTTGTGGCAGCGCCTTCCACGAAAGACACTCTTCAAAGGCTTTTGGCTGTTGGTTCTTCTTTTCGGGGTGTTTTGGTTCCAAGCGAAGTCAGAGTCCTGTGCGACGACCTTCACCAAAGGAATCGTCCCGAGTCCGCCGGTGCGCCGCAAGACGCGTTTGTCTGAGGGCCGAACCGTTCAATTCGCGCAGGGCCTTGTCCCGCCTGCTAAACCTTTGGCAGACGCAGGCGTTAGCTCGCCCGCTGAAACAAACCCCTGAACATGGAATCCACAGGTACACCGCTTTATTGGGCCTTGTTTGCGGTCATCGTCGTCTCGGCGCTGGTGATTGATCTTGGCGTCGTTCACCGAGGAGCCCACAAGGTCAAGGCCAAGGAAGCCGCGTTGTGGGTCGGCATCTGGGTCACGCTCGCCGCGCTCTTCAACGCCTTCGTTTATATCAAGCTGGGTCGTGAACGAGGCCTTGAATTCACGCAGGCCTGGCTGCTCGAATACGCTCTGTCGATCGACAACGTATTCGTTTTCATCATCATCTTTGCGTATTTCAAGGTGCCGGACGAGTACCAACACCGGGTGTTGTTCTGGGGCATCATCGGTGCCGTTGTTACCCGTGGTGCGTTTGTGGGCATTGGCGCCGTTCTCATCGCGCGATTCCACTGGGTGATGTACATCCTCGGTGCCTTCCTGGTTTTCACGGCGATCCGCTTGCTCACGCAGAAAGATGAGCACATCGATCCGTCCGCGAATCCCGTGTTGCGCCTTTTCAGACGCTTCGTTCGAACATCGGAGAACTACGATGGTGCCAAGTTTTTCACCGTCGAAAACGGTGTTCGCAAGGCGACGCCGTTGCTTGCGGTATTGGTCGTTGTCGAGGGCACGGACGTGGTTTTCGCTGTCGACTCGATTCCGGCCTGTTTTGGCGTGACGATGGATGTGTTTATCGTCTACACGTCCAACATCTTCGCGATCCTGGGATTACGGTCTTTATTCTTCATGATCGCCGATTTGATGTCGGCGCTCGCTTACCTGAAGACAGGTGTGGCGGTCATCCTTGGCTTTATCGGCATCAAAATCCTGATCGAGAAGTGGTGGCACATGCCCATCGCTGTTTCGCTCGGTGTGCTCGCGGGCGTGCTCGCTGTTGCCATCGTCCTCAGTCTCCTGTTTCCTCCGAAGGCGGCATCGGAGGAGCCGCATCCAGGTCCGTCTCCAGAATAGGGCGACTGATTCGGTAGCTCTCGGAGAACCAGGATCCCAGATCGGCCGCGCGACACCGCTGCGAGCAGAAAGGTCTGAACTCGGTGCTCGCTGGCTTCTTCTTGCAGGTTGGACAGGTGGGCGCCAATTCGGTCATGGCTCGCTTTGTAGCAACTAACCCTGCGGTCGTCCGCCAGCTGCTACCCGCCCGGCGAGATTCGCAATGAGCAACGGCAGCGCGAGCCCCAGGCCGATCGAAACCCAGGCCACCCTATTCATGCCCAGAAGGCGGTGTTGGTTTCCTTCGGTCAAGAATACGGACGACAAAACGGCTCCAACGGCCGCTGCCATGTGTTGCACGGCGGATTGAATCGACATGAAGCGGGCTCGTTCGGGCGCCGACGGCACCCGGGAGGTCAGGGTGTTGAGTGCGACGCTTCGAAGGGAGTTGCCCATCATAAGACCCATGAAAAGCACAAAGATCGGTACCGGCGGCGCTGTCGTCAAAAAGGCGGCGGCAAGCGTCGCGATCATCACCGCGGAGCCGAGCAGGGTGACGCGCATGGGACCGCCCTTGTCGACCCAGGCACCGCCAAGGCGCATGCTGAAAAGCGCAACCACGCCTCCTGCCATGTAGAGGAGACCCAACTTTTCTCGCGGGTAGCCGAGGTTAAATTGCACGTAGGTTGCGATGTGTGGCACCCAGAGGAACGTTCCGAGAAACGTGACAAGCGTGGCGCCCGCAGCCAGCAACACGGCCCTGTCGGCGAAGAAGAGTCCAATCGAGCGAAGGGGTGCCTGGGGTCCCCGTTCAAGATGGCCACGCAGGGGGGGCAAGATGAAGAGCGCAATCACAGCCATGGCAAGGCCTACGGCTCCCACTGCCAAAAACGGTGTTCGCCACCCGGATATGCGGGCGAGTTCAAGACCGATCGGCACGCCGATAACAGACGCAAACGCGAACGAGCCCATGACCGCACCCATCGCACGGCCCCGGCGTTCCGGAGGAATCACATCCGCCACGATTGCAAAGACCAGCGCCGCAGCGGGTCCGCCAAAACAACCGGCTGCGATGCGTGCCACAACCAGCGAGGCCATGCCCTCGGCGGCGGCACCCAGGGCCGTTGCACCCGCAAGGCCCAGCATCGCGACGGCGAGCGCCGAGCGCCGACCAAAACGATCCAGGAACGTTGAGCCGACGAGACCCGCGACTGCGGCGGCCGCCGTGTAGCTGCCACCAATGAGACCGAGTTGCGAAAGGGGAATGCCCAGATTTCTGGCGAGATCCGGGCCAAGCGGCATCACCATCATGAAGTCGAGGATGTTGACGAAGGTGACGGCAGCCAACAGAAAGACCAGCTTTCGTTCCCCTGGGGCCGTGGCATTGACGCTCATGGGTTCCCCTGCGATACGAATGAAAAACGCTGCAACTCCACCTGGAGCCCTCCGTTGGAAAGCCGGTGACAAAACATTGCAGCTTGACCGAGGTGGGGCTGCAAAAAGCGATCGGGTGAGATCACAACGACATGCCATCCCCAGAACATGCTGAGTGCCCGCGCGATGGGCCTGAAGTTCTGCGCCACGACGCGCTCGCCGTAGGGGGGATTGAAACAAACGGTGCCCTGCGCGGCGGGCGGGGTTGCCTGGGAGCATTCCTTCACGGCAAATGCGATGTCGTTTTCGACACCGGCCGCCTGCGCGTTTCGGCGTGCGGCCGCAATCGCGTTGCCATCTTGATCGCTTGCGAATATAGGGGCAGGGCCTGCCGGCAGAATCTCTGAGCGCGCCGCTTCGCACAGATCTTTCCAGTCGGGGACGTGTGCCTGCGAAGGCCATCGTTGAAATGCAAACGTACGACGAAGGCCGGGCGCTATCCGTCGTGCACGCATCGCCTGCTCGATGGCCAGCGTCCCCGAGCCGCACATCGGGTCAAGGAACGCCTTTTCCGGCGTCACCTGCCCAAGTGCAAGTACGGCGCACGCCAGCGTTTCCTTCAAGGGAGCGTCAGTCATTGCGATGCGATAGCCACGTCGGTGCAGGGCAGGTCCGGCGAGGTCAAGGTAGAGTTCGACTTCTGCGCCGTCGATGTAAGCCACAATGGGTACATCGGGGTCGTTGCGCTCGACGTTCGGTCGCGAGCCCGTATTGTCCCGGAACCCATCCGCAATCGCGTCTTTAACTTTTTGTGCTACGAATTGCGAGTGGGTCAGCGTCTCCGAGTTTTTTACGTGTGCGTGAATCGCAAAGGTATGCTTCGCATCGAGATGTTCACTCCAGTTCACACGGCGGACGGTCTCGTACAATTCGTCTGAATTTGCGCACGGACCGTATCCCACCTGCAACAACACGCGCATGGCGGTGCGGGCGTGCAAACAAACCCGCATC
This sequence comes from Myxococcales bacterium, assembly GCA_043759805.1. GTDB lineage: Bacteria > Myxococcota_A > Polyangia > Fen-1088 > Fen-1088 > JAWXBF01. The sequence goes on from JAYUPZ010000550.1 coordinate 6,692, forward strand.
GCATCCTTCAGCGGCGCCTCGAAGGTGACTCGACCTGGCCCACCCCGCGGTTTGCGAATCCCAAGTGCAACAAGTTCATCGCGCAAAGCGCCTTCGGTCCGGGCTTCGCAAGTCACAAGAAAAGGGAATCGTGTCATCGGTCGGTGGTGCCAGTCGGCAAGCGTGACCGTGCCTCCGGGGGGTGTCAAATGCCCGGGGGACGAATCGCTGCCTTCATGCTAAGTTTCGGCCTCGTGCGCCCGCTTTTGCTTGCGTGTTTGCCAGGGGTTTTTGCCGTTTTGCCGGGTTGTGCAACGGCGGTGGCCCCGGCGCAAAATGGTGAAACGGGCGGATCTGAATCAGACACCGGCCACTACGCAGGAGAAACGCGGTTGCAGTTCAAACTCAAAAATGGCCTCGAGGTCATCCTGGAAGAAAACCATGCAGCGCCGGTCGTTGCCTTGCAGGCCTGGGTCAAGGTTGGTGCCGGCGACGAGCCCGTCAAACTTGCAGGCATCTCGCACTTTCTCGAGCACATGCTTTTCAAGGGCACCGCACGCCGCGGGGTTGGACAAATTGCCCGCGAGATCGAAAGTGCGGGCGGCGAAATCAACGCCTGGACCAGCTTTGATGAAACCGTGTTTCACCTTGTCGTGGCCGGCACGTTCATCGAAAACGGTATCGACGTGCTGGCCGATGCGCTTTCGGCGTCGAGTTTCGATGCCACGGAACTAGAGCGTGAACGACTGGTGATTCTCGAAGAGATAAAGCAAGGTCTTGATGACCCTGATCGCATCGCGGCACAAGCCATGTTCAGTGGTGCCTTTGGTTCGCACCCCTACGGTCGGCCCGTCATTGGTTCGGTGCAGACGGTCACGAAGATGTCTCGCGACGATCTCGTGGGCTTTCATCGCTCGCGCTACCACGCCGGAAACATCACGCTGGTGGTGGTCGGTGATTTCGATATCAAGAAGACTCGTGCAGCCGTCGAGTCAGCTTTTGGCGTTCTGCCCAAAGGTGACACAACTCGAAAACGCCCCGAGCCACCCGAGCCTAGGCCCAGCATTAAGGTTCTGTCGCGCGACGTGAAGGAATCGCAGATCATGTTTGCATTCCGCGTTCCTGCCGTTCGCCACGAAGATGTTCCGGTGCTTGATCTGCTGTCGGTTGTTCTCGGGCACGGCGATAGTTCGCGATTGCACAAGGAAATCGTGCGCAACCGTCAGCTTGCCAAAAGCGCGTTCAGCTACGTTTTCACCACGCGACAAGCAGGGGTGTTGGTCACGGGCGCCTCGGTTGGCGCCGGAAAAATGGACGCTGTGGCGCGAGAGCTCCTCGCCGAAACGCTGGCACTGGCGCACACCGAAATCAGCGCCGATGAAATGGATCGCGCGCGAACGATCCTGGAAAGTGAACGCGTCTTCGATCGCGAAACCGTGCAAGGTTACGCCCGGAAGTTGGGATATTTCGCGGCCATCGCCGAAGACCTTGATTTCGAAACGCGTTACATGGCGCGTTTGGCGGCGGTAAAACCTGCAGATCTGCGCGAAATTGCCGAACGTTATTTGCGAATAGAAAACGTCGTGACGGTGGCGCAAGTGCCGACGGCTCGCAAGGGCGGCAGTGAAGAGACTGCCGAAAAAGTGTCACGGTTGACCGCGAAGTTGAGTGAAGTCGTTGCGGAGTCGGGCATGCGGGCGGTCGCAAAATCACGCAAAGTTGTCGCGGCCAGGCCACAGGACAATGTCGTTCGTCACGTCTTTCCGAACGGTATGCGAGTCTTGATGTTGCGCGATCGTTCGGTGCCTATCGTGGCGATGCGTGCGATGTGGGTGGGCGGTTTGCGCCTTGAAGATACCCGCAACAATGGCGTTTCCAATTTGATAGCGACCCTCCTCAACCGTGGCACAAAGTCCCGGACCGCAGAACAAATCTCGGCCGAAGTGGACGGTCTTGCGGGCTCTCTTTCGGGCTACGCCGGCCGCAACAGCATTGGTGTGCAAGCCGAGTTTTTGTCGCGGCACTGGGAAAAAGGCGTCGAGATCGTTGCCGACTGTTTGTTGAATTCCGTTTTTGACGACGAAGAGCTGGAAAAGGAAAAGCGAATCATCGTGGATGACATCCGCGCCCAGGACGACAACCCAGGGCATGCGGCCTTCCGTCTCTTTCACCAAACCTTGTGGCACCGCCACCCTTACCGGATGGATCTGTCGGGAACAGTCGATTCGGTTTCCGGCTTCACACGACGACGATTGCTTACCCACTATCGCCAGCATTACTCGCCCGCGAATTTGACACTTTCTGTCGTCGGAGATGTCGATCCCGTATCGATGCTTTCGACCTTGGCACAGCTTTTTGAGGCCGAAACCAAGATGCCGGCACCGCCACCGTTGGCTCCCGTGCCAGAACCTGCAGTGATTGCGCCACGCCAGGCCTTTTCGTTTCTTGAACGAGAACAGGCGCACCTCGTACTCGGATTTCCCGGTGTGTCGCTTGACGACCCGGATCGATTTGCAATCGAGGTTCTGTCCCAGGTGTTATCGGGGCAGGGCGGGCGATTGTTTTCAGAGCTCCGTGAAAAACGGGGACTCGTTTACCGGGTGAGTGCATTCTCCCTGGAGGGTATCGATCCTGGGTATCTTGCAGTTTATCTCGCCTGCAGTCCCGACAAGTTGGCGGAAGCACTTGATGCCACGCGTGCGCAGATAAACGACGTTGTGCAAAAGGGTATCACCGCCGAGGAGCTCGATCGCGCTCGCCGCTACCTCATCGGAGTAAACGCCATTGGCTTGCAACGAAAGAGCGCGATCGCTGCTGCGCTTGCCTTCCACGAGGCCTACGGTCAGGGGTGGCAAGCCTACCGGGAATTCCCCAAGCATATCGGTGCGGTCACACGAGCGGATGTGGTTCGGGTTGCGCGAAAGTTCCTGGATCTTAACCGTGAGATCTTGGTATCCGTTAAACCCCGAGAGGCGACTCCGGCAGCAGCTGCGCAGGGAGCCGCGGCTCGCAATTAATCGGGAGCCGCTGCAAACATGGCAAAAAACCAGCAGCGCAATCTGCTGACCAGCCTCGTGCTGGTAATACCGCTATTCATCATCTACCAGGTGGGCGTTCTATTCACGCTGCCGATGCTCAACGGCGCGGATTTCGTGACGACCTTGTTATTGAGAGATCTGCATCTTTCGATTCCGTCGTATTTGGCCTTCGTAGCTGGCGTCGTCGTAGTCTTCCTGGTTGGACTGTCGCGACTCAAAAAGCGGCAACATTTTCAGACGGGCGTGATCGTTCCGGTGTTGCTTGAAAGCACGGTTTACGCGCTGACCATGGGGTCGCTCATCGTTTTTGTGATGACCGAGATCTTTCGCTTTTCGCCCGGTCTTGCTGGGGGGGTTGCAGGCAGTTCGGCGCTGAGTCGTCTCGTCATGTCGATAGGCGCAGGACTCTACGAAGAAACCGTTTTTCGCCTCGGTCTGCTCACCGGTCTGGTCGCGATTTTTGAACGTGTATTGCGTTGGCGGCGCTGGATGTCCGTGGTTGCGGCGTTTCTGGCATCGGCGTTTCTCTTTTCGGCGATGCACCATATTGGGCCGCTTGGTGATGAACTGACGGTTGGCGTTTTTACGTTCCGCTTTCTGGCGGGCGTGTTCTTCGGCCTACTGTTCTGGTTCCGTGGCTTCGCAGTCGCCGTGTACACCCACGCCATCTACGACGTATACGTATTGCTTGTCCGCTGACCCCAACGGAACCGGCTCAAGCGTTACTTGCGAAGGCGGGCGGCGGGCGCAGCAGGCTTTTTAGCCGGAGCTGCAGCAGGCTTTTTAGCCGGAGCTGCAGCGGGCTTCTTAGCCGGCTCAGGCTTTTTAGCCGGAGTGGGAGCAGGCTTTTTAGCTGGAGCCGGAGCGAGCTTTTTGGCCGGCTCAGGCTTTTTAGCGGGCTCAGGCTTTTTAGCCGGAGCGGGAGGCGCAGCTTTCTTAGCCGGAGCAGGAGGCGCAGCTTTCTTCGCAGGTGCCTCAGGCTTTTTGGCGGGCTCAGGCTTTTTAGCCGGAGCGGGAGGCGCAGCTTTCTTAGCCGGAGCAGGAGGCGCAGCTTTCTTCGTGGCTGCCTCAGTCTTCGGGGCGGGGGCCGCGGCTTTGCCGGCTGCAGCAGCAACAGGGGCTACGGACGCGACGGCTTTTTTCGCTGGAGCAGTGATCTTGGTTTCGTCAGCGGGGGCGGCCTTGTTTTCAACCTTGACCGCCTTGGCGTCTACTTTAGGAGCAGCTTTACCGGCGGATTTGGGCGACTCGGCTTTGACGGATTCAACATTGCCACTGTCTGCTTTACCAGCGTTTGCAGCGGCGGGCGCTTCAACTTTGGCAGCGGGTGCCTTGGGAAGCGTGACCAGCGGAACGCCATCGCCCTTGGGGATACCAGGGATGTCCTTGCGGTTGTGGACCAACACGCGCCGACCATCCTTGAAGGTTGCTTCCACCTTGCTGTCGGAGACGATTTCGGAAACGAACCCAAGACCAAACTTGGGATGAGTGAGAATTTCGTTCTCACGGTAAGCCCGTCGGAACTCGTAAAGCGGCGCATCCGGGGTGGACTTCTTTTTTGCGAAGAACTCCTCGAAGTCCGGCTTTTTCATCAAGGCGCGCTTGCGGGCCGACACCGGTTCCGGCATGTCGTCCTCAACCTCGCCGCGGGGCTTGCGGAACGAGTGGACGTCTCCACAGGGGTTGCACTGAACCCGGCGGATCTCGTCTTCGTATTTTGAGATCACGACGTGGGTCGTATCGGCCTTGCACTTTGGGCAATACGCCTCGATGTCAGAGCCGACCTCGTCCACCTCATCTTCAAACATCAAGTCCATGAAATCTCAATCTGGCAGGTGCCGTTGCTTCACGCCTAGTAACACAGGACCGGCAACTCTTGCAACAATTTGAAATCACGGGTGAAAGTTCTTTTGGAGTCGGTTTCCTGGAAAAATCCACCCCACCCAAAAATTCAACGTAATATCAACGAGTTAGACGATGGAGTCGATTGCTGCTCGCGCCCCTGTACGGGCGTATGCGGCTTGGTGTAAGAACACCCCGCCAAAGAATGCGTTACTTCCAAACCCGGGTTTCCGAGAATCGTTCGCTCGAAGGCGGTTATTTCGTCCTCAAGCTGTCTGGCTGTGAGGCGCTCAAAGCCGCCCGGCCCGGCCAGTTTGTGATGGTGAGGGGTGAGTGGGAACGAGATCCGCTATTGCCGCGGGCTTTTTCATTGATGACCATCGACCCGGACGGGACCGCAGAGATCCTGGCCAAGGTGGTCGGAAAGGGGACCAGTTTATTGTCCCGTGCATCCCTCGGTGAAACGGTTCAGGTTCTGGGTCCCCTTGGGCACGGATTCCCGGAACCCTCCGCCGACTGCATCGACCTGCTCGTCGCGGGTGGGGTAGGATTGCCGCCCCTCGTGATGCAAGCGGAAGCTGCCGCTGCTATCGGCCTGGCCTCTCAAAGCGAGTTGCTCTACGGCGGCAGACGCTCGGTGGACATCGTTCTTAACGACCGTCTCAATCGCATCGGTACGCCGGTTCACATCAGTACCGAGGACGGTTCAAAGGGCCACAAGGGTCGCATCACCGAGGTACTTTTGCAGCGCCTCGAGGAGGTAAAGCGGTCGGGCAAGAAAGTACGAATCTTGTCCTGTGGTCCCAACCCGATGTTGCACGCGGTGGGGGCGATCGCAGAGGCTCACGGGATTGAATCGCACCTGTCGCTTGAAGAGGTGATGGCCTGTGGCATCGGCGTTTGTCTGGGTTGCGCCATCCCTGCAAAGAGCCGTCCCTATCGTTACGTTTGCAAGGATGGCCCGGTGTTTGATGGGGCTGATCTAGTTTATGAAATCAACCTGAAAACAGGTACATAGAGAAACTCTATGAACAATAACATTAACTTTAAGGTTGACTCAGGTGGGCTTTCTTTTCAGAACCCAATCTTGACTGCGTCTGGTACCTTCGGTTACGGCAAAGAGTTTGAAGGGTTGCTCGACCTCCGCCGAATTGGAGGGCTCGTCACCAAGGGAATTTCGCCACAGCCGCGCTACGGAAATCCGACCCCGCGCATCTGCGAGACGGCATCCGGAATGATCAACTCGATAGGCCTCGAGAACGTCGGTGTGGAGGGATTTCGAGTCGAGAAGCTTCCGTATCTGAAGAGCTGCGGGACGAGGGTCCTCGTGAACTTCTTCGGTGCCACTATCGATGAGTACGTCGGTTGCGCCGAGTCGCTTGGTGCGATGGACGGTGTTGATGGCCTCGAAATGAACGTGTCCTGTCCGAACATCAAGGCGGGCGGCATTGAGTTTGGAACCGAGCCATCGGTTTTGGTCGAGCTTGTCCGTGCCTGTCGCGCCGTGACCCGCAAACCGTTGTGGATCAAGCTAACGCCCAATACCGCCAACATTGTCGCGCTCGCCCGCGCTTGTGCCGATGGCGGTGCCGACGGACTTTCGGTCATCAACACGATCACAGCGATGGCCATCGACATTCAGACCCGACGTCCCAAGATAGCCACCACCTTTGGCGGTTTGTCTGGGCCGGCCATCAAACCCATCGCGCTCCGGATGGTTCATCAAATTTATCGGGCGGGTGTCGGTCTACCCATCTCGGGTATTGGTGGGATTCAAAACGCGACCGATGTGA